>CAYPST010000079.1:0-19260 GCA_964413425.1 uncultured bacterium | reverse complement strand
GATAAATTATCACGGGGTGGTGGCGCTTGAATACGAAAAAGATCCCGATGATCCGTTGCCCGGGGCGGCCGAATCCGTCGGATTTCTGCGCGGGGTGCTGAGTGTTATTTAGGGGAAGAAATTACATTTGGGTTCAGAGAATATCGTGTTTCCCGGGTATGAACATTTTCTTCAATCAATATGAAACCCCAGAGATGTCACGTTCATTTTCGGTAAGATGTGAGGCTATTTAGAAAACGTCCCGAAGGTCCGATCCAGGATTCCGTTGGAAAGGACTCCCCCAACGGGATCCCTTCTGGGACTTCGGAGGATCCCTCTGGGACAAAGCAATACTGGAAAATTTTCCCCTGGATCCCGAAAAGATGTTGGGATGTCTATTTTAGATATACACAATGGAAGTCGGCGTCAATGTTTTATCTCTGATTCCCCCGTCTCGCTCTGAAGGAGTCTCTTCGAGAAAGGAATCTTCGATTGGACCGTTGGGACTGTTTTTCGAATACTCTCGCACATGAGTGTTAATCCAAAATAAAAGATTGTAAACGATTACGGAAACGTTTACATTTTTGCTGCTATATAAGGGGAAGTATTGGTTTTGTTATGTCTGCCACCATGAAAGATATCGCTCGGCTGGCCGGAGTTTCAATTGTTACCGTTTCCAGAGCGCTGAATAATAAAGAAGATATCCATACGGAAACAAAAAAACGTATCCTCCGAATTGCCAGAGAACTCAATTACACTGGCAATGACCTTGCAAAGAGTCTGGTAACCCAAAAAACAGGTATCATCGGAGTATTGGTAATCAATACAGCTGACACTTTTTACGCCAGCATCATTCAGGGGATCAATGATCGGTGCTTTGGCCAGGGGTATAGTATGATGCTATGCAGCACTAATGAAAATGCTGATAAGGAACTGGAGTACATTAACCTCATGCGTAAGAAGCAGGTAGAAGGGTTGCTGTTATATCCCCTGCAGCAGGATTTCAGGTATCTCGATACCCTAAGTAATATTGGTCTTCCGTTTGTCTTGATGAACCGCCATGCCGAAACCTTAGACAGCCATTATGTGACGAATGACAATGTTGCTGGCACCTACGCCGCAACCCGGTATCTGATTCAGCAGGGGCATCACAAGATCATGTATATTTGTGCGAAGCCAGAGGCTTCCAGTGGCAAGGAACGGATTGCCGGATGTCAAAAAGCAGTCGAAGAGGCAGGATTGTCCTCAGATGCGTTGATTATTCGCTATTGTGAGGAAACCATTGATGGATGTTATCGCCTGGTACAGGGGGAAATCGAAAAGGAGTTGGAAGCAACGGCAGTGTTTGTCTGGGATGACAGGATGGCATTGGGGGCAATGAAAGCGATATATGAAACCGGATTGCGCATCCCTGAAGATATTGCTGTGGTAGGATACGATGATATCGAGACGGCAGAGTATTTCATTCCACCGCTGACTACGGTTCGCCAGCCGACCTTCCAGATTGGAGAGATTGCCGCTGATATCCTTCTGGAACATCTCACCTCCGACATTTACGAAGACACACAGCATGTGGTATTGAAACCGGAACTGGTTATTCGCGAATCGGCCTAAGCAGTCAAAGATCCCCATGTGGCTGATTTTCACGAATCCCAATTAATGAAAATCGTGGAATTAGACGAACAATCGAGGCGGCAGCAATTCGGGGAGGGTTGGTTCGACTCGCTTGAGGAGGTGCCGACGCGGGCGATTACGCTGACGATTCCGGCCATCCTGCGGAGTCAGGCGATCAGCTGTGCGGTGCCAGCACAGAGAAAGGCGGATGCGGTCTATCGCACCCTGAATGGACCGATCAGTACCGAATGTCCTGCGACAATTCTCCGCAAACATGACAATGTTGTGCTGTTTCTGGACAGTGACTCATCGAGCAGATTGGTGTAAAACATAATCATTGGCGTCAAAGTAGAAGAGGGTTTATACACTGCGATAAAAATCTGCAAAATAAATTGAATAATCATTCTCATGCCATAATACTTTATAGATCGCTAGAACTAGAAAGTGAAAGATGTATGAAAATTGGCCAATGGATGAAAAGAAAACGAATGAGTTATTTTGGCGTGCTTGTATTGGCGGTTATCATGGGGTCGCGCACATGTCCTGCTGAACAGCAGGTGAGGGAAGTGGAAGGGATCTTTTATTTAGATAATCAACCGGTCTCGATTGAAATTGAAAACACCAAGATCAGCAAAATTGTCCGGAAGAGCGAACCGGAGAATACAAGCGATGCCCAAACCTTTGTTGCTCCCGGTTTTATTGATAATCAAATCAACGGATATGTTTCCTTCGGATTCACGGATGAAGGCCTCACGGTCGAAAAGGTCAGAAAGGCGACCAGTGCTCTGTGGAAAGTCGGAGTAACGTCCTATCTGCCGACGGTTATTTCCAGCAGCAAGGCACGATTAGTGGAGAATTTCGCCATTCTGGCCACAGCAGCTCAAGAACCGGATATTAGACCCTCGATACCCGGATTTCATCTGGAGGGCCCTTATATCAATCCGGAGCCCGGATTTCGGGGCGCGCATAATGCGAAATGGATTCGAAAGCCGGATTGGGAGGAATTCATTGATATTTATAATGCAGCGGCGGGCAAAATTTTACAGGTATCTCTGGCACCTGAATTGGAAGGAGCCCTTGAATTTATACGAAAATTAACGGAGAAAGGGATTGTGGTTGGCCTGGCCCATCATAATGGTTCAGCAGGAGAGGTCAAACAGGCAGCTGATGCCGGAGCGGATATCTCCATTCACCTCGGCAATGGATGCGCCAATATGATCCATCGCCACGATAATCCGTTATGGCCGCAGTTAGCGGAAGATCGGCTGATGGCAAGCCTGATTGTGGACGGGTTTCACCTCCGTCCGGAAGAGGTGCGAACGTTTTATAAAGTCAAAGGTCCGGAACGGACGGTATTAATCTCAGACGTAACGCAACTGGCAGGTATGCCGCCGGGGGAGTATACCTGGGATGAGAAGACCGTGGTACTGGAACCGGAAGGCGTGATTAAATTTCCCGCACAAGACGTCTTAGCCGGGGCTGCCGCCCCGGTCAAACAGGGGGTCGAAAATATGATGCGGTATACCGGGTGCTCGCTTGCCGATGCCATTCACATGGCGAGCAGAAATCCCGCACGCTTGAATGGGCTGACAGATCGCGGGATGTTGGAAACAGGAAAGAGAGCCGACCTTATTCTGTTCACCATGGATGATAGTGGGGATATTACTATTAAGAAAACTATCGTGGCAGGGACACTGGTGTACGAAGCAAAACAATGATATTTCTCTATTATCGGTGAGCGACCAGAAATAGGATATAAAAACAGAAAAGATATACTATTGTTTCTTTCCTATTATTATACTTGAATGGTCCGATGCCAGGATGAAGATCATTCTTAACTTATATTGTGGTGATTATCTCTGGGATCATGGTTTCGATACCTCTCTTCATTCAGGTGGTTAGATAAGGCTGGAAGGATGGAATTTGTATGTGTATCGGGATAGTTCTGTGTCGCTTGGATTACTTGAGTAACATGGAGCGTGAGATTTCAGTGTAACGTATTTTGGCGAATGAATACTGGAAACGGAGGAACAGTAACCACATGAGTAGCAAAATCTGGAAAAAATTGTTGTCGCGTTAGCAGCAGTGGGGCCCGGCCTCTTTCTGATAGGATACAACATTGGCACCGGCAGCATTGTCACCATGGCCAAAGCAGGCGCAGAACATGGGATGGTGCTGTTCTGGGCGGTCGCGTTATCCTGTATTTTTACCTATGTGCTTATGGTTGCCTACGGAAAGGTGACCATTGTAACGGAGCATACGGCCTTAAATAACTACAGAAAGCATATCCCAAAATTCCATATCGGGACGATTCTGGCAGTCTATATATTGATTGCCCTGATTATCGGGGAGCTTCTCTCGTTGCTGGGAATTGTGGGGATTGTGACGGAATTGCTCCAGGAAGGCAGCCGGTTGGTACTCGGCGGCACCGGAGTGGGTACCATCTGGCTGACCATTGTTCTCGTTATCGGGCTCATCTATCTGTTCTGGACCGGGGAATACCGGGTGTTTGAAAAGTTCCTGACGGTCTTCGTTATTTTTATGGCGCTGTGCTTCATCCTGGTCTTTATTCTGGTAAAGCCGAACTTCACGGTGATTGCCAGGGGATTAATCCCGAGCATTCCGAATGTACCCGGAGCCATGGGGCTGATCGCGGCCATGGCCGGCACAACGGTCTCGGCAGCAGTGTTTATCATCCGGAGTACCGTGGTCGCAGAGAAAGGGTGGAAAATCGACGACCTGAAGGACGAAAGCAAAGATGCCGCAGTGTCCGCCGGAATGATGCTGTTCCTCAGCGGCATCATCATGGCCGTCTCGGCAGGCACCCTTTTTGTCATGGGAATGGATCTTGAGAATACCGTGGAACTCATCACTCTGTTCGAACCACTGGGGGGAGAAGTTGCTGCCTTTATCCTGATCCTCGGAATCAGTGCCGCCGGGATCTCCACAATTTTTCCCATTGTCTTGATCGCCCCGTGGCTTATCGCTGATTTTACCGGCAGGCCGCGGGACGTCAAATCGCCTATGTTCCGGATCCTGGGCATCGGAGGGATCCTGCTAGCATTTGTGCCCCAGTTTCTGGAACACCGGCCACCGGCCGTGATGATTTTTGCACAGGCGTTCCAGTCGTTTATTCTCCCGGCGGTGGTGATTCCCATTATTTATTTAATTAACAAGAAAGAGGTGATGAAGGAGTATACCGCCAAACCCTGGATGAATGTGGCATTATCCGCAACCTTACTCTTCGGCCTCTTCACAGCGAGTCTGGCGGTGATCGAATTTCTGAGGTGATTGATTGTTCACGAAAGGACGTATATTCTGCTGAGGTGTTAGGCCCGGCATATGTGTTGTGATAGGATTTGTTTCGTCGGGAAACATAGCATGAACTGTTGATGAATCCTCCGCATTCTTCATTGGTTGCTTTCGCCGGGGCATTTTCTTCTCCATTCGGACGTCGCACCGACTGAGATGACAGACTGCCGGATCCCTTAATGGAAGGATGATATCAAGCGAATTGCCCACCGTTTATGAGGGGATACCATATTATGCCATGGTATGTAAGGGGATAGGTGGGAGTGTCTCTGATTATCTTCTGTAATAAGGAAAGGAACGTAAGATGAACCGTATCAAACTCACGCTTTCAATTTTGCTGGTGGCGTTGATGGCCGCCACACTGTGTGCCCAGACGCATATTGCGAATGGTGATCGGGAAATCCGGGGGAACCGGTTAATTTCGGTCAAATCGCCGCCGGGCGCCCAACTCTATCAACCTGACAGGATGTTCACTCAGAAAAATATCCGTATCGATGCGAAGATGGCCGAATCGGAATGGGATCGGGCGCCGGTGGTGACTCCTTTCTTATGGAAAAACGGAGAACCGGATAACACCTCGGTTCGTGTGCTCTATGATCGTGAACACATCTATTTATACTGGGAGGTTCAGGAAGAAGATGGTATCACGTCGAATATGACGCGAACAGATTCAGTGATCACGGATGATGATTACGTCCAGGTCGATCTCACACCCTGGCTGCCGGACAGCATCACATACGCCCGGAATTATTATTATTCCATTGCGGTCAATCCGGATGGAGTCATCTGGGATTCCTATTTCGATCCCTATCTGGATGGCTTTTTCTTTTCCTCATGGGATTCCAACGCTGAAGTGGCCACCTCCCGGCAGCGGAACAGCTGGACTGCTGAGATGAGGATCCCGTACGCCAGGCTGGATAACTATTCGGATCCGGGATGGCGCTGGAACCTTGATTTCAGACATGGGAGTCATCAAAGCGATGGTAAACACCAATCCGAATCCGAGATCGGGGTTACGGTGCAGCAGGATGTAATGGTGCGACGGCCGGCGCTGGTGTCATATTACTGGCCCAGACCGGAATTCATGCAGGAAGTGAAGCCGGATATGAGTGTCAGCCAGCCCACGACAATCCGGACAGCCCGGGTCGGTTCCGTGCCTGAAATAAACGGCGAAGCCGATGCGGATCTCTGGGAAAGTACATCGACGGTTCCGATTGAACGAACAGACCGCATGGGTGAATTACTGACGAAAAATGCAGCCCGGGCCCGGGTTGCATGGAGTTCGGATAAACTGGTATTGCGTTTAGAAGCCGACGGGGCACGGGTGGAGGAAGCAGCCGGCCCTGAATCAGAACTGGGTGCAGGTATGGCCGGGCAGATGGCGGGAGTGAACGGTGTTTTTGTGGACCAGGCGCTGTTTGAGAACGAGTGTTTCTGGGTGATCGTGCAGCCCCGGAAAGTCGGCGCGGACCATATCCACCAGGACTATTATATGATTATCGTGAACAACAGGGGTGGGGTGAGAGGCACTCATTACGACAAGTACGGTGCACCGTTCCGCAGCTGGTCGCCGCAGGCGGAGGTCGATCTGTTTAACACTGACGCCGGCTGGGGTGCGGAGGTGATTGTGGATCTGAGTTCATTGGATATACCGGCGAATTATGATAGCGAGTGGGGAGTCAATGTTTTCCGCAACCGGCTGCTGGACGAAGACGAGTACGAATTGCAGGCCTGGCGGTTCACAGGAAACGATTTTCTGAATCCGGAAACCTTCGGCTCCCTCGTTAATGTTCCGACGAATCACACGGAAATCGTTGGTTCGAGTGTGGCCAGGAAGCGGGATCAACTGAGAGAGCAACTCGATTCCTATGGGAACGAGTATCGCAGCCAAATCCGGACGCTTCAATCGGAGCTGGATGCTATCTCTTTGAATTCAATGGCGGAGCTGGATCGTGCCGAACACACGCTGGCACAGGTAAATCATGTGCTGGGAGTGATCGATGGGAAAGAGTATTATAATTCGGTACCACATCCCACCGAGGGCGGGTATCCTCTGATGGATGTGCAATTTATCGGCGATCACGGGTGGGCAGTGGGAGCGATGGGGACTATCATTCGGACCGAGGATGGCGGTGAATCATGGGAACATGTGAGTATTGAGACTGACGCGGACCTGTATCGGGTGGATTTTGTGAACCAGCAGGAAGGCTGGGCAGCCGGCGGGCGACTCCGGATTGCTGAGAGCAACGAGGTGATGCGGCACGATAAGCGGGGCGGATATGCGTATATCTACCACACCCAGGATGGGGGCAAAACCTGGGAGTGCCAGTTTGCCGAACGGGGACGACATCTGTTTGGACTGGATTTTGTAAACCAGGATGTCGGTTACGCCAGCGGCGAACGTGGCTTTCTGCTGAAGACCGAAGACGGCGGCGAGCACTGGGAGGTCCTGCCGACCACCGGTACCATGAATTGGCTCTACGGTATTACATTTCTCGATGAAACTACCGGGTTTGCGGTGGGGCTCCGAGAGACGGTGGTGACAACCGAAGACGGCGGGAAGAGCTGGACGAAAATCCATGCCCCCGCTGATAAGAAAATGTACGGATTTCGTCCGATTTACCGGGATATCAGCTTTCACGGTGATACCGGATGTATCGTCGGACAGAATGGGGCTGTGTTGATCTCTCATGACCGTGGAAAAACCTGGAAGCCCGCTGCAACGTTTTACAAAGATAACATCCGGGAGCTGATGGATCTGCGCAGCGTGCTGTTTGTTACACCTCAATTGGGCTATGCGGTCGGTGAACTGGGGACGGCAATGCTGGTGACGGAGGATGGTGGGAGGAGCTGGACATACCGGCCGACGGACGGCACAGAATGGCTGCGGGCAGTGTGGGCTGATCCAACCGGGAAAGTGATACTGACCGGGGAACGGGGTAAAGTACTCCTTTCTGAAGATAAAGGCTATACCTGGCAGGAACTCCGCGGGAAGAAGCCGAAAGTCGACCTGATGGTGATGATGGCTCACGGGGATGATGCCGCTATCAACCTGAATGGTTTCTATGCCCATTACGCCATCAATGAGGGGAAAGAGATCGTTGATGTCGGCGTCATGAGTGACGTGCACAGTAGTGAATACGAAGAGACCTACAATCTGGAGCACGATCGGGACATGTGGATGATCGGTGTCCGGACCGCAACCAATTTTAACGAATTCGAAACCGGAAATAACGGGAGCGATTATTATCATTTCACCGAACGTCTCTGGGAAGGGGAGGAGAATGTGATCTGGCATATGGTAGCGGCAATTCGAGCCTACCGGCCGGAAGTGGTGATTACCCACGGTGGCGTCTTTGGCGACTATGACAAGCCAGGTCATAAGCTCTCCGGGCGGGCCGGGATTCCTGCTTTTGAGACGGCCGGCGGGGAGACCGATCACTGGCCGGAACTCACCCGGTTGGGTCTGGAACCCTGGCAGCCGAAGAAACTCTATCACCTGGCCAGCGAATCCTATCCGGCGACGCTTGATTTAACCTCGGTGGGGGAAAAGCCGCTGCAGGGGACCGACATGACCTGTCTTGAGTTCGGCGAATACGTGATTCGCAATTTCCAGAGCCAGGGTGTGTATCACGTGCGCAACGGGCAGTTATCGTTGGTGAAGTCCCTGGTGCCGGTGCCGGATGAAGAGACCTCCGTCTTTGATGGACTGGATTGATAATCCCGTGGAGAGAGGGATACCGAACCGTTCTCTGAACCGGACAGGAAAGGCTCTCTGGCAAGATCTGGCAAACAGATGAACTATTTAAAACGAAAGAAGAGGTCATAATATGGCTAAAACGAACCCAATGAATCGCCGGGAGTTTCTCAGGCGCAGTGCCGTTATGACGGCCGGTCTTGCTGCCGGCGGCGCGGCCATCAGCCGGCACCCACTTGCACTGAATCCCCGGGGCGCGAATGATCGCCTCAACATTGCTGTCATGGGGATCCGGAACCGGGGCAGCCGGCACATCGAGGGATTTGCCAGGGTCCCGAATGTCCGGGTGACCACCCTGGTGGATGTTGACGAGAATCTCTTTGCCAATCGGGTGAAATTCACTAAGGAACTGCACGGTGCTGCGCCCGACACCGAGCATGACATCCGGCAGGTCTGTGAGGACCCCGACATTGATGCCATTGCCATGGCCACCCCCAATCACTGGCATGCCCTGGCGACGGTCTGGGCCTGCCAGGCGGGCAAGCATGTGTATGTGGAGAAGCCGACCTCCTATAATATCTGGGAAGGCCGGAAAATGGTGGCGGCCGCCCGGAAGTATGATCGCATGGTCCAGGTGGGCACCCAGAGCCGCTCCAGCCAGAACGTGCGGGATGCCATGGAATTTCTGCAGCAGGGCGGTCTCGGGGAGATCTATATGGCGCGGGGGCTCTGTATCAAAGCCCGGCCGAATCTCGGGCATTTTCCGGATGGGCCTTCCGACCGGGGCCCGACGGAGGATCAGTTGTTCGGGTACTTCCCGGAGATGGTCATGTATCCGGTGGATGAGGCTTACCTGGACCGGGTGCATTATGATCTCTGGCTGGGCCCGGCGCCGCAGCGCCCGTTCAACCGGAACCGGTTTCATTATAACTGGCACTGGCACTGGGAGTACGGCAACGGCGATATCGGGAACACCGGACCCCATCAGTTCGATATCGCGCGCTGGGGCCTGCAGAAAGACGACCATCCGGTGAAAATCCGCTCCATGGGCGGCTACTATGTGTACGATTCCGATCAGGAGACCCCGAACACCCAGAGTGCCCTGTACGAATACAGCGATGGGACGCTGCTGGAATTTGCAGTGCGGGGACATTACTCGAACAGTGAAAGCCAGGTCCGCACCGGGAACCTGTTTTATGGCAGTGAAGGGTGGATGGAAATCGGTGGTGGCCAATGGCACACCTACTTCGGGCGCAACAACGAACCCGGTCCCGGGTCGGAATCCGGGAGTCCGTACAGCGCGACGCCTGCACCCGGCAGTGAACAGGGCGGCCATTTCGGGAATTTCATCCATGCCATTCGCACCAATGATCGGTCACAGTTGACCGCAGATATCGAGGAAGGCCACCTCTCCACGGCACTGGCGCATCTGGCGAATGTCTCCTACCGGGTGGGCCGGGAGGTGAGGTTCGATGGGCTGGCGGAACGGGTCGTGGATGATATCCATGCCAACGCACTACTGGGACGGGAGTATCGGGAGCCGTTTGTCCTCCCGGAACGAGTGTGAGAGAAGACGTCCGTTGATATTGCCACCGGACCCTCGCTGAAGCAGGCGAAGACGGTTAGTGTTACTACGGTCTTCCCAATCACGGATCCGCAGGTGAAGTGCAATGTCAGCAAAGTGATATGCAAACCTGCATGAAAAAGGAAAGGTAATGTAATGAGTCAGAGACGATATCACGGAATATTGGTGTTCATATTCTTCCTGGGTTCCGCTTGTGGTCCCCGGCCCGGTTCGACTGATATTGTTCTGGAAGTGCAACCCGCCAGCTATGTCAGTGAAGAAGTGCCGGTGTATGCGAACGTGCAATTACCTGCCGGATTTCGGAGAACATCTGTCGATGCGATCACGGTCACTTTGCAATCCGACGGGGGAGACTATGAGGAGATTCCCGGACAAATCACCGAGACCGACCACGGTGATCGCCAGTTATGGTGGATTTTACCGAAAACCAGCCGGAACAATCCGGTCCAGTGGATCGCAACGTTGACAAGGGAGGGTGAACGAGCCGGTCCTTCTTTCCACTGGGAGGATACCCCGGGGAAGCACCTCGATTTATTCCATGATAAGAAACGGATATTCAGTTACAGTTATGAGATGGATGACCACTTTGAAGAAGGAGAAACCCTCACAGCCAGGAACAGGGCGTTTTATCACATTTACGACCTGCAGGGTGAAGAGGTGATTACCAACGGACCGGAAGAAGGTCTCTGGTCCCACCACCGGGGTATTATGATCGGTTGGAGGGATGTGGGATTTCAGGGCGAAGAACTGTCTTTCTGGGGTATGGAAGACCTCACAGTCCAGAAACATGTTGAGTTTCTGAAAGAAAGCGCCGGACCGGTGCTGGCACGAACGAAGTCACTGATTTATTGGAACGACAGCACAGGCACGACCATCATAGAGGAAGAGAGGGAGGCCACAATTTACAGTCAATTTCCTCCCGCCATTTTGATGCTGGATTTTACGTCTACTCTCCGGGCGGGCAATAGCCCGGTCACGCTTGACGGGAACGCCGAACACGGGGGAGTGCAGTATCGGGCCCATAATGATGTTGCCGATGAGGCGCCGGGGGCCGAAAAGCCGACCTATTATTTTCATCAGGACGATATTGATCCCCATGAAGACTATAATCTCCCCTGGGTGGGGATGTCGTACGGCTTGCGGAATAACATATACAGTGTTCTTGATATGGATCATCCTGGTAACCCGGAGCCTACCATCTGGTCCGCTTATCGGGACTACGGCCGGTTCGGGCCGTTCTTCCGGGAAGAGCTGGATGCGAACGAGAGCCTGACCATACACTACCGTTTCTGGATTAGCAAGGAGTCCATGCCGGAGCGGGAAGTCCTTTCCTCAAAGTATGCTGCCTACGAGAATCCGCCACAAATTCAGGTGGTGACGCCATAGCATAATGAACGAATATTTTTGGAAAACGCAGGGAGGCCGCAAAGAACGCTAAAACCGCCTCGAAGATCGCTTTGGGACAAAGAAATACTGAAATCTTTTTCTCCATCAAAAGATTTTTATGACCACTAGATCTGGTCAATAGACCTACAGGAATGTTCTCGTGAACAGTGTTGGCGAATGGTATTTCCAATCATCCCCGTGGATCTTGATTGAGTTCGACTAAATATTTGAATGATGAGATTGATTTGATGAAAAACTATCAGAAGACGGGAGAATAAGTATGTTCACAGAATCTGATATCAAACGGATATTCATGGCTTGCCTGGCAGTGCTCTTTGTTTGGACGAGTTTTGAAAATCCGGTGCTGGCCCAGGCAGATCTGGCGGTGATTTCCGGCAGTCAGAGCAATAACCGGTGGCTGAAGTATACGGATGCGGAGAATGCGCTGTACCACCATCTCGCGCAGCAGGCATATCAGCTGTTGGAGCAGCGGGCCGAAAAGGTGGCCCAGCTCAACACCAGAAGGGACTGGCAGCGCCGGCAGGAATATGTCCGGGAAACACTCGCGGAGATTGTCGGTCCCTTTCCGGAGAAGACACCCCTGAACGCCCGGGTCGTGGGGACAGTGGAAAAAGACGAGTACCGGATAGAGCACGTCATCTATGAATCCCAGCCCGGGTTTTATGTGACCTCTTCGCTGTTTTTACCCCGGAATTTGGAGGGGAAAGCTCCGGCAGTGATTTACTGCAGCGGGCATACCATTGATGGGTACCGCAGCACCGCCTACCAGCATATTCTCCTGAACCTGGTGCAAAAGGGATTCGTGGTGTTCGCGTTCGATCCGGTGGGCCAGGGGGAACGTCTGCAGTATTACGATCCCGACATCAGGGAGACCGTGTTGGGTGGCAGCACCAATGAGCATTCCTACGGCGGAGCCCAGGCATTTATCTCAGGGAGCTCGCAGGCCAGGTATATGATCTGGGACGGGATCCGGGCGGTGGATTATCTGCTGACCCGGCCGGAAGTGGATCCGGATCGAATCGGGATCACCGGCCGGTCCGGCGGCGGCACACAATCTGCGTATATCGCAGCCATGGATGAGCGTATCTATGCGGCAGCCCCTGAATGCTACATTACCAGTTTCCGGCGTCTGCTGGAGTCCATCGGTCCCCAGGACGCCGAGCAGAATATGCCGCAGTTCCTCCGGCATGGCCTGGATCATGCGGATTACCTGGAAGTGCGGGCACCGAAACCCACCATGATGATTACGACCACCCGGGATTTCTTCAGCATTCAGGGCGCCCGTGAGACAGCGGCTGAAGTGCTGCAAGCCTTTCAGGCATTCGGACAGCCGGATAATTTCCTTATGGTGGAAGACGACGCTCCCCATATGTCCACGGAAAAGAATCGGGAAGCCATGTACGCCTTTTTCCAGGAGCATCTGAACCTCCAGGGCAGTTCGGAGGATGAACAGGTGGACCTGCTGACCCCGGAGGAGTTGCAGGTCACCGAGACCGGCCAGGTGGTGACATCTCTGGAAAGCGAAATTGTCTACAGTTTGAATAAGAAGGAAACGGATGATCTCCTTGATCAACTGAACAAGTCCCGCAACAACCTCCGGGCTTATCTCAAGAATGCCGTGTCTGAGGCTCGCTCACTTTCCGGGTATCGTCCTCCGGATGAAATGAAGGAACCGGTCTTTACCGGTCGGTTTCAGCGGGATGGGTATGTGATCGAGAAATATTATGTGCAGGGTGAGGGGAACTATATTCTCCCGTATCTGCTGTTTGTTCCCAAGGAAGGAAGAAACGGAAACGCACTGCTTTATCTCCATCCACAGAGCAAATCTGCTCAGGCCGGTTCCGGCGAAGAAATCGAATGGTTCGTACAACGGGGATATGTTGTCCTGGCGCCGGATCTGGTCGGGATTGGGGAAATGGGGCCCGGTGCGTTCCGGGGCGATGCGTTCATCGGCGGGGTCTCCTATAACGTCTGGTTCGCGTCCACGCTCATCGGCCGGAGTATTGTGGGTGTGCGCACCGGTGATATCATGCGGCTGCTCGCTGTGTTGAAACAGCACCCGGAGGTGCAATCGGAGGACATCCGAGCGGTGGCCAGGGGAGAGATGACTCCCGTGCTGTTACATGCGGCGGCGTTCGAACCCTCCATCACCAACATCGCGCTCATTGAGCCGCTGATTTCCTATCGATCCCTGGTGATGAACCGCCGGTATAATTCGTATTTTATTCATGCCGCCGTGCCCGGGGCGCTCACAGCCTATGACCTGCCGGATCTGGCCGCCAGCCTGGCGCCCAGAAAACTGCTGATGGCCAATGTGACCGATGAAGACGGCAACCCGGCCGCCCCGGAACTTATCGACACGGATTTACAGATCGTTCGAAAGGCCTATGAGGCACAGAATGCCGGGGAGCAGCTCACCATCAGGCGGTGGTACTCATTTGAAACGTTTGACGATTTGTTCGGCGACTGGCTGGATTGAAGTGTTGGTGTCCTGAGACATTGAACATCCGCTGAGGAGGTGATTGCATGAAACGGCCAATGGTATTCCAAAGAAAATCATGGTGCTTCTGGGTCTCACTCCTGATTCTATTGGTGGGGGTGATTTCCCCCATGACGGGCCAGGAGGATCTTTCGATCATCCAAGACTGGCGGCACTACAGCGATGCACCGAATGCGTTGTATCATCATCTCACCGGCCAGGCGTTCGAGCTGTTATCCCACCGACAAGAAACCGTTGCACAACTCCGGACTGCTGAACAGTGGCGCAAACGGCAACAATGGGCACGAGAAACGCTGCAGAACGTGGTCGGGCCGTTTCCGGACAAAACGCCACTGCGTGCCCGGGTGGTGAGTACGATAGAAAAGGACCATTACCGGGTAGAGAATATCATCTTCGAGTCGATGCCCGGATTCGACGTGACCGGCTCCCTGTTTCTGCCAGAGAGCCTGTCAGGGAAAGCGCCGGCGATTGTATTCTGCAGCGGCCACAGTACCAGCGCCTACCGCCGGCCATATTATCAACTTCCGCTGCTGAATTTAGTCAGGAAGGGCTTTGTGGTCTTCGCTCTTGATCCGATCGGGCAGGGGGAACGCCTGCAGTATTACGATCCGGAGATCGGGGAGTCCCGGATTGGCAGCGCCACCCAGGAGCATTCCTATCCGGCGGCCCAGGTGTTTCTCACCGGGAAATCCATTGCCCGGTATTTTACCTGGGACGGCATGCGTGCCATTGATTATCTGGTGTCACGGCCGGAAGTGGATCCGGATCGCATTGGCGTGCATGGGCTCTCGGGAGGCGGGACGCAAACAGCGTATATAATGGCGATGGATGATCGGGTGGCCGCTGCGGCACCGGCCGGGTATATCACCAGCTATCGGCGGCTCATGGAGTCGGATGGGGTGCAGGACGGGGAACAAAACTTCTACCATGGGATTGTCAGCGGGCTGGATCACGCAGATCTCATTGAAGTCCGTGCCCCCAAACCGACGCTGATTGTGGCAACAACCCGGGATTTCTTCAGCATTCAGGGGGTCCGCGAAACCTATGCTGAGGCCAGACAGGCTTTTCAGGCCTTCGAGAAAATGGACAATCTCATGCTGGTGGAAGATGATCATCCCCATGGGTATACTCGTAGCAATCGGGAAGCGGTGTATGCTTTTTTTCAAAGGCATTTGCACCTGCCAGGATCATCAGAAGAACAGGACGTAGAATACCTGACACCCGAAGAACTGCAAAAAACGGACACCGGACAACTGGCTACCAGCCTGCAGAGTAATACCGTATACGATATGAACCGGTCTGAAGCCGCAGAACTTCTTACAAACTTACGGGAATCTCGTGAAAATCTTAATGCACACATTCCGAGAGTGGTTAATGGGGCTATCAATTTATCCGGATACCGGGAACCGAACAATGTACAGGAATCTGAGGTTGTCTTCACAGGTCGATTCCAGCGGGAAGGGTATGCAGCCGAAAAGTATTTCCTCCCGGGAGAGGGCGAGTATGTCATTCCGTTTCTTTTAATGATTCCGGAGCAAAATACAAAGAGCGAAGCAATCGTAGTCCTGCATCCCCGGGGCAAAGCAGCGGACGCCTCGCCGGACGGGCATCTGGAATGGTTCGTTCGCAGGGGATATGTGGTACTGGCGCCCGATCTAATCGGAACCGGAGAATTGGGACCGGGGGCATTTCCTACAATCAGTGGTTCAACAGTCTGCTGATCGGTCGGAGTCTTGTTGGCGTGCGGGCAGGAGATGTAGTGAAGTTATGCCGATATCTCATCAACCACGCTGATCCGCCAATCGAACATGTCTATGGAGTGGCCAGCGGTTCCATGGCGCCAGTCCTGCTGCATGCCGCTGCCTTTGATGATATTATCACGAAAGCTGCCTTCCTGGAACCCTATCTTTCCTATCAATCAATTGTGATGAATAAATTCTATGATCCTGATTTCGTTCACAGTACTGTTGCCGGGGCCCTGACGGTCTACGACCTCCCGGATCTGGCGGCAGCGCTGGCTCCCAGACCTGTCTTACTGGTGAATATCACGGATCAGAACGGGCAGCCGGTACACAATCAATCCCTGGTGAAACAAACATATGAAGTGGCATATCGCTCCTACCGCATGAAGAATGCGGAAGAGAGCTATACAATTACGCGGATATCGCCATATGAATCCTATGAATCAGTATTGCAATTGTGGCTGGACCAGGAGTAAAAAGGTCTGATTGGTTCCGGAGTTCCGTTGGCCGACAAAAAATAAGGAGCGGAACACGAACCGGAAGTTTTGGAAAGCGGAACAGAGGCACCGAGACCTGGCCGTTCGGGAAAATGAACCCGGGTATGGCGCCATCAGCTGCTGCCGGTGCCTTCCCGGTTGCGGAAATAGTATATGCCAGCTCCAATCAGGGCGACCCCGATGATCGCCGTGAGAAATCTCCCGGCAAACAAGGCAATCAGACTGATAATTCCAATAACTGTCAGGATAACGGTGACATATTGTGGCATAATGAAAACCTTCCTTTCCATTCCTGCTGGGATGAGTTGCGCTCGTCACAATTTACTTGCTGCTGAGTTGCGATCCAATGAGAAACAGATTTAAACGTGAGCAGTTGTCCGATCCACCGACAACTCACCCTTTCGCTGCCATTGTTCGGGTGTGGTCCTCCTCACGGATGAGATGCGAAAAATACGCGGCCAGGTGAAACTGGCCGTCCGGCTGTAAATCCTGGGAGGAGATGATATCCCCCCGATCTGCGGGATGTGCATACTCGTTGAGTTGGGTGCGGAGGTTATCAGGGAGCGTCCCGGCAATATCGGCCAGGCAGTTCGTGCTGTTTTTATGTTCCTGGGCAAACCGCAGCACGTCGTCGATCAGATGGGGCCACCGGGCACAGAAGATCAGCCATTTGACCAGCTTCCGCTGCTGGTGTTCGGGCCAGACCACATTGGCATGTCGCATCTGGAGTAAAATCTTCACCAGTCTGTGTACGTTCACCAGCCGTTTGACCTCGCGGGGATTGTCGTCTAAGAATTTCTGATAGTCTCCGTACGCCGCCAATTCGGCCACGGTGTCCTCCACGGGCTCGAGTTCCTGAATACTGAGTTCACGCAACACACTCAAATCGTAGTGAAGGGTTTCCTCCATTTCTTCTTCCGGAGGTGACGAAGCGATGACTTCCTCAATTTTTTTGTCGTCTTCATGTCTCTGAAATTCCAGTTGGGCATCCGGACTGAACAGATTCCGGACGAGAGAGAATCGCACGCCGGTGGGAAATTCGGGAAGGTGAAAGGGAAGCTGAATAATTTTTCGAAGATAATTTTCCGGAAAGTTTTCAGGTAACGAATGCTCCGGCTGGTTTTCAGTGTAATAGCTGCGAATGGCCCGGTAGAGCATTTCGGTGTCGATTCCGAGCAGGACAAAGAAATCGCTGGCCCCCAGGATGAGATTGATGGCCTGGAGCATTTCCATGATCTTTTCCTCGGAGCACCGGTCCAGATCATCGATAAAAATGACTACCCGGGGATTCTTTCGCCATCGTTTCAGGCGGTCGTACATGAATTGTAAATCGGCCAGCACCCGATGCTGGAAGCCCATCTGATTGCGGTAGTCGGGGAGCCGGATATATTCCAGCACCCGCCTGCTGACCGGGTGGAGAACACTCAGTACCCGCCAGGTGATAAACCAGAACAAAAACAGTCCGGATCCGATGGGAAGAAACAGCTTGGCAATGTCAAACCATTGGGGTAACTGGTTTTGGGTGATGGCTTGACTGACCAGGCCCGTTACTTCAGTCTGATAGCCGAGTACCAGACCGGCACCGATCAAAAGAGCACCCAGCACAGGAATGATTAAGCTGACAAAGAGATCCGTTTTTTGGTTCTGCCAGGTGTAGGATAATGGAGTGAACAATCGCCAGGGAGCGGGAATGGCATCTTCCAGGGCTCTGGAAATTCTGCTGGCCAGTCCCGCCCAGATCTGTTGGGTGTCTTCATACTGCCAGGCGTTAAAATGCACCGTGACCACGTCATCAAGTGCCTTTGTCCGCATGCGCTGCCATAAGCTTTCACGCTGCTCTTCCATCTCCTCTTGTTCATCGGCCAGGGCTTGTTCTTCTTCACGTTGCTGACCGGTTTGGTCTTCCGGTTTGCCCTCTGCCATTAGAGCATTACTTGTTGCCCTGTTCTGTCTGAGTTCCTCTTCCACGGCCTCGAGCCGGGGAGTCAGTGACGATTTGTTCGCCGGCGCCCACCGGATCAGTTCCCGGTCGACGAACTGCATGAACGAGGATTTCCCCTTTCCCCAGGGGGCCTGGATGCCGATGGTCAGCGGGTTGGTCTGCTCATGGAGGATCAGCCGGGCAATTCCCACAGCGTACTGTTGAACGTTCAGGAGATCCCGGCTGGCGGGTTGGTCATCCTGGAGCGACGAGACCTTGTACGAATAGGCCCGCTCGGTTCCTTCGGGAATGCCTGCGGTGCGCTCGTTCCATTCGATTTCCAGGAAATGAGGATCGCCGGAAGGAAGGCGGTACTCCTCCGGCATGCCAAGGAGTACAACTCCCAGTTGTTCCGGAAGTAGAGGAAGCAAGGTTCGCAGGGCCGTGTCGAATTCGGCGTGATCAGCCGGGTGATCGACGACCTCCCCGAATATCACCAGCCTGTCATCAGGTGACAGAAATTTTGAGTTTGACATTACCTTATTAAACATTTTCAGCCACTCAGTGTTGAGATCTCCCTGTCCATTACGGTGCAGGTCAGTCGACTTCGATAGTTCGTCAAAGAATCCCTGGTGCACCAGTTGCATCCATGCTTCCGAGTCGAGGGCAGGCTGAAACTTCCCCGATGTGTCGGGCATATCGCTCCGGAGCTGCTGCATATCAGCAACAAACGACACCAGTAATGTCCCGAAAACCGGGGGTTCCTGTAATCGATAGCGCACGGTGAGGCACCGGAAATCAGTCTGATCCATGCAAAGAGATTGCAGGGCATGCAGGCTCCGGGCTTTGCGAACCAGAACCACAAACCCGTTTGCTCCGGTGATGGATTCTCCTTTCTGCATCTTTGCCGGCATTCCCCGATTACGCATCAACTGCAGGAACTGCTCAGCCGCGTCCCGATTCTCTTTCTCTATTTGGAGTTCTTCGCGTTGCATTGGTTATTCCT
>CAYPST010000078.1:0-19360 GCA_964413425.1 uncultured bacterium | reverse complement strand
TGGACTTGAAATCGGTTTTCGAACATGACAACAGCAGCAGGATGATAGATAAAATGAGTAAACGCATATATTAATTTATCACCGGGAAGGGGGGAATGTAAGTGAGAATTTTGGATCATCAGCCGGTGAGTGAACAGACGACCGCAGAAGAAAAGTGAAGAGAAAAAAGGAATGAAAACCCTCCCCCCCGGAGGAAAAAAGGTGATGTAGAAGTACAGAGGGTCAATGCCGCGAGACTCGCCGTTTCCTCTTTCCGCTTTCGATTTGGTCTATGGTCGGTGGTCAGTGGTCTATGGCAGCCAAGGCAAAGCGCAGAGCGGGAGCACGGAACCCGGAACATTGAACTCTTTCCTCTCGTTTCTATCTCTTCATTCGTGGTTTCAGTCGTTTTATGTGTTATTCGTCGCCGACGCTCTCCTTGCCAATTGCCCACTGCCCATTGCCGACTGCTTACTGCCCATTGCCGACTGCTTACTGCCCATTGCCGACTGCTTACTGCCCATTGCCGACTGCTTACTGCCAACTGCTGAAGGCCGGGCGGCAAGGGGGCACTCTTTCCTCTTTACTCTTTCCTCTTTCCTCTTTCCTCTTCTATACTTTTTCGGCGTACTCTTCTTTTCGGGTTTATCCCAAGGGATCCCTGCGGGATGAATAAATCGGGATAAATTACAACCGTAAACTATCGGGATCGCTCCGGCTGTCCCAGATATGAAGAATTTGAATTGTATTCCCCTCCACCTGGTAGAAGAACTGATAATTATCTCTGATGATAACTCTTTCTTCCCGATCCTCTACCTGGCGACCCAGATATGGATATGACGAAATCAGCTCGATTACTTGTGTAAACATATCATCCAATTTCCCGGAAAACTCTTTACTTCCGGTTCGCTTGAACCAATAATCCAGAATTCGGATTCTTTCAGCAACTGCCTGCTTTGCCCAGATTACCTGGTAAGCCATTTATCGATTATCTGAGTCGCTTCCTCGTTCGTTAAATATTTTCCCTCAGCGATATCTTTTTTTGCACTTTCTATTCTGTTTATTTGATCCTCCGAGATAGTCACTTTCTCTGAGGGTACATACTTTCGATCGAGGATCTGTTTTATAAGACGCAAGAATTCATCATCATCGATGTTCTCGATACTTTCGTGAATTAAATTTTTTAATTCCTGTCGAGTCATATTCGCCTTTCCTGACAAAACAATTATCGATACAACATACGTTGAAAATTCGCGTGATTCAAGAGTGTATGGAATTTGGACTGTGGATGAGATTCAATTATGACCCCTTTAATCTGGGAGAGTAAGAGGGAGAAGACATGGGAAATGTGGGGAATGATCACCATACGGGGACTATCAGGGGTGTCGGGCTTTTCATGAGAAAAAAAGAGTCTCTCCCGATCAATCTCGATCGGGAAAGACCCTTTTAGTTTCCGACAACGTTCGAACAGATTTTACAACCCAAACTTAATCGTAAACCTGTTGACTGCATCAAACACGCCGAAGTCGGAATAGGAGTAATCGATATCGAATCCGGCCACATTCCGCAAGCCGATACCCGCACTTACCCCCTGTTCATCGGTAGGACCGATGTAGCCGGCCCGCACGGAAAACATATTCATCAGGGTGTATTCCATCCCCACTTTCACATTTTCGTAGTAGTCTCTGGGCCGCTCGGTATCGATAGAAAATAGCAGGGAATGCATACCCGCATCCATGGGGAGCATATCTACCAAATCCATGGAGAGCCCGATGCGGAACGTCAGCGGCAGTTCGAAGTTTTCCTCTGCATAGGTGAGCTCCCGGGAGAAGTTCCGGGCGTTCATGGCCAGTTTGAGGCTCCTGAATCCGGTATTGTACATCACGCCGAAATCAACGGCGAGCACGCTCTTCGCATATTCATTTTTCACCGGGTCACCGGCCTCGTCAAGTTCGATGGTCGCCTCGCCCAGGTTCTGAGAAACCCATTTAAAGTGTCCGCCCACCGCAAACCGGTTGGTGAGCGCCCGGGCATACCCCACTCCGAATGCATTGGCAGTCGGAGTATATGTTCCGATGTCTTCATAACCCAGCTTGGTATCGGCCCGGATGGTTTCAAGAAACTCTCCATAATTCACCATCACACCGGACACTCCGAACACTCCCATTGGAGTACGAAAGGAAGCGGCAGCAGAATTATAGGTGACATCTGCAATCCATTGAGTCTGCCCCAGGGCAACGTTGAATGTCTCATCGCTCCAGGCCATGGACGAAGGATTATAGAACAATGCCGTAGCCCCCACTTCCTGAGCAGAAAGCGCATCGGCCATGCCTGCCGCACGGGCATCGACTGAAACGGTCAGGAACTTCAATCCGGTTTGTGCCAGCTTTCTCTGACTACCGGTTTCCTGGCCTGTTACCTCCACAGCCAGCAGACTCATGAAGAATCCCATGAGCAGTATGCCACCAAGAAATTTCATGATTCTATTTTTCATAACTCTTTTCTCCAAATTCTTTTCCAGCAGTTATTGACCGTTTAGTTCAAGATCTGTTTTTTGCAAGAGTATCAGGGGGCATTCCCGCCCCTCCGGGTTGTTCAGAGAGGCGGAACTGCTCCAAAAATTTATCTGATGACCGTAAACTTCCGAATGATCTTATTTCCGGTCAGATTCCCCTGATCATTGCGTTCCTGGATGACCGCAAAATAAATTCCGCTTACAATCAGCTGATTAAATTCCGTGTTCATATCCCAGTACTCATCACCGCTGCCGTCAGCGTGCTCAATGGTTTTAATCAGCTCCCCGACCTCCGTATAGATCTTGATGGTACAATATCCGGGAATGTTCAGGAATCCCATTTTATCCTGGCGATCCGGCCACCGGATACTCTCTTCCGACGCCAGGTTATACGGATTCGGCACCACCCGTATTGAATCCAGCACCGTACTTGCCGGCCGCTTTAAACTGGCCGGAGCATAGGTCTGGGCGTAATACCGGCTGCTGCGGAGCGTGACAGTTTTATTCACTGCGTTATGAGTACCCGGCTCACGAAATGCGTAAAATTCTGTAGTTGGAGACCCTACTGCCTGAATATAGTAATAGTAATCCAGGCCGCGCTGGGCTTCCGTATCGTCCCAGCTGTGCACATTTCCGTCCAAGGTCGCCACTTTCACAAACGGGGAGTCAATACTGGTTCTGGTCCGGTAAATCTCCCAGCTCTCCGGATTTGCCCCTTCATAAGTGGTCCATTCCAGTAAAATCCGGTCGGTACCGGAGGTCACATGGAATTCCCTGGGCGGCAAGGGGGGATCGGCGAAGTTACTGAAATTATCGTTATAGGCGTCAATAGCCGCATCAAACATGTTCATCAGGGAATCCCGGCCGGTCATCACCCATTCGTTCTTGGTGAGCTGCTGGGTATATTTCGGTTTGGTCATATCCGACAGGTCGAGCCGGTCCTGCGGAAAGACCACCGGTGTTTTCAGCTGCTTTGCCCCATCAAACGCTTCTGCGAAGCTGAATTCCACAGTATCGGCGCTCGGGAAATCATATTGTTGGAGCGCTCGTTTATAGGCGTTCCCGATCACATAATTATGGGTCCAGCTGATGCCGTCCACTCCTTCCACGACCACAATGGTTACCGATTCACCGAAATCCAGATCATACGGCCCATAGGCAATAATACTGCTGATCCCGCCCGGATCGGCGTTGAAGTTCGGGACATTATACTGGTTAGCGAACCGCTGTTTCCATTCTTCAGGATCCAGGATGCCGTCTTCCCCGTATGCTGGTTCCGGCGGTTCCACAATATCCCCATGGAACGGGTAGACATGCCCGGCGGTCAGGTAGTCGTATTCCTGGCTCATGTTTGACCGGTTAAACTGACTGCTCTGCGCCGTCAGCGGATTGTCGGATCCAATCCAGTTGGTGGTAGAGGGTTTATTCGCATCACCTCCATCATCCGGCGCATTTGACTCGATGGTCGCCCGGCCCACAAATCCGGAACCCACCATACGTCCTATCGAGTCCGCCGAGGCCGTAAACCATCCCTGGTTGGTAACCTGCGGATCCCCGATGGTATTCCAGCGCTGGAAGGGTGGATAGTGGCCCGCCCAGGCGTACACGGCATGGAAATCCCGATCGTAGGTCTTGTTGCCATCTCCCACCACATCATTCATGGTCTGCCGGCCCCAGCCTACACCGCCCGGGAGCCCACCGGCTTTAAAGGAAACATTCCACCGGTTTATCCACCCGAACATTACCCCGGTGAGGTTTTGCCCGTCCAGTTCGATCTCGTCATCATCGTCCACGTTTCCGGAATTGGTTAACACATATTCGATGATATGATAATTATCGTGATACTGCTGGCTGAATGCATATGCGGTTTGTTCCAATGTGATCCCGAGTGCCGTATTGGCTTTCACGTATACCTTTCGATCAGCATTCATCTCCGGGTCGACTTCGTCATTGAACACTGGTTTATCGAAAGTCTCCAGCCCATCGACAAACGTCTTGGGCGGTTCGAATTTACTGGTGACCCACATGTCCACGTTAAAGAACTGGTCAAAGCCGGGCTCCCGGGGACCACGATGCACAACCTTGACATCGTACGGATCCGCATCCGGTTCCACCTCACCGGGATCCCAGTCGGTGGCTGCTATCCACAACCCCTGGCCGCGCATGTGCCCCATATAATTATACAGGCCGGGATACCAGTTTGAGCCGGGGTCTGTAAATTCCGACCAGGCCCCTGCGGAGGAGTAGCGGGCATGAAAATCACCGACGGCCAGCCATTTCTCAATAAATTGCGCTCGTACGTCCTGGGCTGTGACAAACATGAACACAAACAGCAGGAGTGCAATGATTCGGTTGCTGCCTGACATCCAGCCAGTCCGGAGGGTCTTTTTGCCGGACCGGGTGAATGTGCTGTTTTCGTGATTATATCTCATATCAAATTTTCTCCTGTTTTCACCGGTTATCAGTGGATCGAATCTTCTATCCAGGTGGCGCTTAGAACCACAACCTGATCCCCAGAAAGATCTGCCGCGGGTTCAGAAATGTGAAGCTGACATTGTTGGGCATATTAATATATGCCTTATTATCCAGCATCTGATCCACTGCACTTTGACTCACCTGCGTCCAGCTTCCCTCTTCCCATTTATGATAGGTTTCATTTTCCTTGTTATAATACCAGGCACGGGCTCTCAGTGCTTCCGGTTCGCCTTCTGGCTGCCCATCCACCACTTCCACCGGCTGAAATTCCACGCCGGCTTTGCGATAATCGCCGGGCCGGTCATTGCCGGGAATCATTCGATACGGCGCGCCGTCGATTTCTGCGAACACTTCCTCCGGCAAATGCAGGGACATCATGTAATCCTCAAAATCATTGCGGCCGGTCACTCCACCTCCGGCAAAGGCACTGTGCCAGTACAGATATTTCAGGTTCAGCACATTGTCGATATCCATAAACAGCTGCACCCGGCCAAACCCGGTTTGAAAGTTCTTGGCGAGACGCATGTTCAGCATCCAGAAGTCTTTCCACCGCACATTGTTCTGCACGCCGGGAAGGGCTGCTCCGCCGGTCCAGGTGAATACATCACCCGAGCGATACTCACCCAGAATATTGAGCCGCCAGTCGCCAAGCAAATTGAGGCCGCCATAGGCAGGACCGAATTCCGGAGGAGTCAGGAAGGTCAGATTCAATCGCGCGAACGGTTCCGGAATGGGTTTCGACTGATAATAGCCCCGGTACTCCTGCTCATATCTTCTCTGTTCGAAATCATTCTGATAGTAATGGTCGAACCCGAAATTCCCGGATTTTTCCACATGATAGGTATAATTCGCGAACCCGCGCACCCAGCGGCCGGAGCTCTTATGCAGGCTGAGTTCCACGCCGCGGATATCCTGGTAATTCAGCGGCTGGGCAATATTATAATTCACCTGCCCATCGATACTGGTATACCAGACATCTCTGGGTTGATCATCCTGGGATTTATAGTATCCGCTGATCCGGAGCAGTATCTGGCTGGGCAGGTTGTGTTCATACCCCAGCTCGTAGGACACTGTTCTGGGCATGGGATGTTCCGGATTGCCGACCTGATCGACCTGGGCACCGTGCACCATGCGCACTCCTACCAAATCCTGAGCGTTCAGCATCTGCCTGAAATGACCATAATTAAAGAACAATTTACTGTTCGCCGTGATAGGATAAGAGATCCCCACACGCGGTGACAGAAACAACTGGGTCGGCACCGGTCTTGTTTCCAGCGCCTCATCCAGCTGATAAAAACCGTACTGGGGAGAAAAGGCACGATCAAAATCCTGGTAATTGTAATATTCCTGGGTGGTGGTAAAATAATCCGCCCGGACTCCCACATTGGCAACCATCCCCTGAAATTCCATCTTATCCTGGACGTAAAAAGCCCCCTGTATCAAACTCCGATCCCAGATGTATTTGGGATTGTGGTGGTGCACAAAGTAGGGGTCCCATTCGCCATGATGAGTATTATGGTCGTAATAGGTGAACTGTAATCCGGTTTTCAGCTGGCTCCACCGGGTGATCTGACTGCTGAGATCGAACCGGGCATCATAGGTGGTGACATTCGAACTGTCCCGGCCGCTGCCCCAGTGTGCGCCAAGCCGCATCTCATGGGTGGGATCAAAATCCTGTCCGCCCCCGCCAGCGGTCCACCCTGCAGGCGCCTCGTCCGCACCGTAGCTTCCGAAATACCGGACCGGCTCATAGTTCCGCTCCCGGCCGGGACGAGAGAAGTAATCGTCGAAATTCCGGTGGAAGGTGAATTCATAGAAGGAGCTGGTGCTCAGCGTATGCGTAAGTTTGGCACCGATTCTGTTCCGGGTAATGTCCATAGGTACCCAGGTATGCCAGGCCCAGACATTGTCCCAGCCCAGCCGGGTCACCTGAATACCCGGGGTGCTCCAATGCGCATCCCAGGGATAATTCGGCATCTCACCGGTCAGAATTTCCGTGGTCCCCTGGTCACTGGGGTTCACCCCGTACTGATTCGCCAGCATGCCATCAATCATCAATTTGATATTGGGCGAGATGTTGGACGTCACCTTCATCTGATAGGTTTGATCCCAGTAAAACTCCCGCATCTGCGGCACGATGTAGGGTTTCTGGGTCTGGCGGTAAGATCCGAAGAACCGGAGGTTGCCCAAGGGCCGGCTGACGAAGGGCACCGGACCGCCAAAGCTCACATCGGCTTCATACATGGGATGAACCGGTTCGAAGTCTTTCCTGGTCCGCCACAAAAACAGCTCCTGCGCCTGTTCCGGAGTCATATCGTTGGAAGGATCGTCGTCGTTCATGACCGTTTCGGACGCTGCATTCCAGCCGTTGAACTGGGGATACTGGGCCCGGGTATAGGCATCCCACGGGCTCTCCCCGCTGTGTGTTCCCACCCAGGCTACCTCGTCATCAAGATGCGGCCGCATATAATAGGAATTCGGATGGTCCGGGGCGATACCAAAATGCCGTTTCTGGGGTGGACTGTACCGGGTGAGAATATTGGCTGTGTAGCGATCGCGTGGCCCTTCTTTGGTTACGATATTAATTAACCCGGCCCGGACGTTCCCGTATTCCGCGTTGAATCCGCCAGTCTGAATCTGAAACTGATCGACGGAGGTGTAACTGATGCCGGTAAACGGCTGGAAATCACGGCCACTGCGGGTGTTCAATCCATCGACCACAAAGGCCACTTCGTTCAGGCCGCCCCCACGAATCTGCATCCCCGGTTCAATTCCGGCCTGTAAATTGATAAACTCAGTGACACCCGCCACCGGAACATCTTCAATCTCCACAGCATCCACATTGGCAATATTGGCCGAAATATCCGGTTTCACCACCGGTGCTGCCGCTTCCACTATCACTTCCTGGCCTGCAATGGCCTGAGACTGAAGCTGGAAGTTCTGGGTCGTGGTCAAATCAATGTTGACCCGGATTCCCTCCACCGTCACTGTGGCATACCCGATGAACGAGGCCTGAATATCGTAGGCTCCGGGTGACACACCAATAATATTGTAATACCCCTCGGCGTCGGTGGCGGCCCCTAAGTCCGTCTCAAGTATGATGACATTTACGCCGGGAAGTGGCTCTCCTGTTTCCGCATCGACCACCTGCCCGGTGACCTTGCCAGTCTGGGCGTACGCAACCGAGACTGTCAGGAGTACTCCTAGGAATACGAATAACACTTTCTTCATGAGATTCCCCCTCCTCATTGAATATGGTTTTACGAAACTGGAACGGTTCTGCTGCGGTAGTTCATTAGTTAGTACGTATGGTTCACCGTGTACATAGAATACCACCTGTGGTGAACATCATCTGAATGGCATCAGTCGATTCTCCTCTGGTTTCATTACTGAATATCAATCAACATATATTTATATTGAAGACAACAGAGCCTTCTGCCCGGAGTTTTGTAAGAGAATTGTACCAATTTTCGCTGCCACTCCCATGCGTGCACCCATTTAAACTCCTTCATACAGTAAAACGACTATAAGAAACAAGCGATGCCCGACTTTCTGCATCATGAGCTATACATCCACATGTACGTGATACCAGAAACTTGTAAGCGCGCCCTCCCCATGGATAGACTTGCCATAAATATATATACGACTCTATTCAGATAGCAAGAAGTATTTCAGTACAAATGTTACTGCAGAAACTCATGGAATTTATGAACACCTCTAAACCTATATTCGTATGTAAAACCAAGAAAATACATGCTGCCTGAAATCAAACAATAGATTATCTCTGGTCATAAAATACTATTCATAATACTATTTTCTTTGAGTTGTTCTTATTTTAATATGATTCTTATCGTAATGCAATAGATTATTTTCACTATACAATCATTATTAACATATCAGGTATATCTAATTTAATAAAAGTAAATTAGAATAATCTTTTTCCATAGAAATTAATGCTATTGTGATCCTCTCATATTATTACACAATGTCTCTCCCGATATCATTGAGATTAGTTCAAAACTCATTATGGTTCGTTCCCGGGTGAACCGGCATACTTCCACAAAAATTATCCTGCGAACTGCCCCGAATCTATCTTGACCGAAATTATCAATGCATACTTCAATCAATTTCTTATATTCGTTGCCTTATTCGGCCCTCCAGATCAGCAAAGCGTTTCCTCCGTCAGTCGGGAGCCGGACTGGCAAGCCCGTGGCCAGGTGGTTCGCAGATGGATGAGAGAGGCCTTACCGGCTGATATGAAGAGATATCCCACTACTTTACTCGGTTGGCAGTTAGCATAAGTTTATTACTTTCACCAATTTAAATACAGCTTACCAGTGGGGGGTCTTTTACTCAATGATTTTAGTCAATAACAACTCATCTGGTGTTGGCCAGATATTCTCTGGCTTCCTGGTGGCTTGGTTCAAGGTTGAGCACATTTTGCCATGCCCATCTTGCGGTTTCTATTTGCCCGGTGTTGGCATAGGCCACCCCGAGATTGAACCAGGCGTCAGCATAGGCGGGCTCCTGATACCGAAAAACACCATGCGAGGATTGAGGAAGGTGAAGCTGGTTTCATTGGGCATATTGATGTAGGCCTTGTCTTCTACAACCCGATCCACTGCGCTCTGGTCCACCGCTACCCAGGAACCATCCTCCCACCTGTGGTAGGTTTCATTCGTCATATTGTAATACCAGGCAGTATGCCGCTTGGCTTCGGGGCCGCCCGCCGGCAACTCGTTGACCACTTCGACGGGCTGAAAGTCCACACCGGCCTTGCGATATTCCCCAGGCCGATCGCTCCCCGGAATATACAGATAGGGTGGCTTGTCGAGGTCTGCGAATGCCTCTTCCGCCAGGTGGAGGGACTGCATATAGTTCTCCCAGTCACGGGCGCCCTCAGTGAATCCGGCATATCGATACAGGTATTTCAGGTTAAAAATGTTATCAACATCCATGAACACCTGGGTTCTTGCGAAATTCCCCACGTTAATATTCTTGGCCAGCCGGATTCCGACCATGTAGTAATCTTTCCATTGGACATTCTGGGATAACCCAGGAATAGAACCGCCGCCGGTCCAGGTAAACACCTGCCCGGCACGATATTCCGCCAGCACATTCAATCGCCAGTCGCCTGACAGACTGAGTCCGCCGAATGCGGGGCCGTATTCCGGTGGAGTCAGGAAGGTGATATTCATCCGGGCAAAGGGTTCCGGAATGGGCCGTTCCTGGTAATTCGCCGTGTAGGTGAGCGCATACTGCCGCTGCTGAAAATCGTTCTGGTAGTAAGTATCGTAGCCGAAATTCCCGCTCTTCCGGACCGGGTTCTTGATTTACCGTTATTACTTATCTCCAGAGATGCGAAGTTCCGCCTTTGAAATCGTGGATTAATTATTAACTTAATGTGTAACTGAGGTCTGTACGGAGTTGTGCTATAAATATAAGTGTAACCACAGGCAGGCGCAAATCACCTGTGAACAGCAACTGGAATTATGTTTGAAATCAGTCCACGCTCCGCCGGTTCACAACAAATTCTCGGATATCTGCCGGTCTTTTTATTACTGACGGTGCTGGGACTCCTGCCGGGATGTTCCCCGGATACCACCGAGACGACAGACTCGTCAGGCGCGGCTGGCTCTTCCCGGACCATGGAATCAGACGCTCAGATCAAGTTCACCGACATCACCCGGGAAGCCGGCCTTAGCGACTTTTATCACGAAACCGGCGCGTTCGGGAACAAATGGATGCCGGAGACCTTCGGGTCCGGCGGCGGTTTCATCGATTATAACGGCGACGGGTGGGAGGATATCCTCCTGATGGGCGGCGGCGCCTGGCCGGATCATTCCGATAAGTCCGCCCAGGCGCTCTGGCTATACAGAAATAACGGCGACGGCACCTTCACCCAGGTGACTGAAGAGGCTGGCCTGAAGAATGTTTCCACCTATTCCTTCGGCCTCACCGTGGCAGATTACGACAATGACGGAGACCAGGATTTCTTCCTGACCACTCTCCATGAAAATCTGCTCTTCCGTAATGACGACGGGGTATTCACCGAAGTGGGCGCCGAGGCCGGGGTATCCAATCAGTCCACCTGGAGTACGGCGGCCATGTTTATCGACGCCGACAGAGATGGCCACCTCGACCTCTATGTCGGGAACTATGTTGACTGGGGCCCGCATAACGACATTTTCTGTTCCCTGGACGGCAAAACGAAAGCATACTGTACTCCTGCACTCTATAACGGGGTGCCCGGCCGGTTCTACCATAATAATGGCGACGGTACCTTCACCGATGTGACCGAGGCCGCCGGCTTTCTGCCGGCGCCCGGGAAAACCCTGGGCGTTTCCGAGACTGATTTCAACCGGGACGGCTGGCCGGATATCGTGGTGGCCAATGATACCGAACGCAATCTGCTCTATGAGAATAACGGGGACGGCACCTTTACCGAGAAAGGCCTGGTCAGCGGCATTGCCTTTGACGAGGTGGGTAAAGCCCGGGCCGGCATGGGCGTGGAAACCGGAGTGGTGGACAGTACCGGCAGGGTGACGATTTTTATCGGCAATTTTTCCAATGAAATGATCGGCGTCTTTCACCGTACCAGCAGCGGATACTTTATGGACCGCGCCGCTCTGTCCAAAATCGGACGTCCCTCGCTCCTGATCCTGACCTTCAGTGTAATCCTCTTTGACGTGGATTACGATACGGACCTGGATCTCTACTGCGCCAACGGACACATCCAGAAACTCATCCAGGACGGCAGTACCTACCGGCAGCCGTCCCAGCTTTATATCAATCGCGGGAACGGGGTATTCGACGAACGAAGCCGGGAAATCGGCGGACCGCTGCTGGATCCTCTGGTCGCCCGGGCGGCTTCCTATGCCGATATTGACCGGGATGGCGACCTGGATATCCTGATCACGGAAAACGGTGGGCCGGCCTACCTCTGGCGCAACGATTCCGAAATCGGTCAGTTTCTCCGGGTCCGGCTGCAGGGGACCACCAGCAATCCGGACGGAGTGAACAGCAGCGTGAAAGCCTACCTGGGAGATTACATGATGGAACGCCGGGTGCGCACCGGCTCCAGTTACCTGGCCAACGCCGAAAAACCGGTCACCTTCGGACTGGGCGAAGCCGCTGCCGTCGATTCACTAATTATCCAATGGCCCAGCGGTATTGCAGATCGATTCACCAATGTGCAGGCCAACCAGATGATCCGGATCGTCGAAGGATCCGGGACCTATGATCAGGTACCTCTGCCCGGGTATCCGCAACCCCGGGATCTCGCCGGTCGATAGACCAAGATTTCAAGAAAACAAGAATTCAAAAATACAAAACCTCCGTCCCTCCCCAAGATATAGCCACAGATGTGCACAGATCACCACAGATACAAGGCTACTCAAATGTGAGATATTTGTGGGGTGGTCCAAGACTGCAAGAAGCAAGAGGACAGGAAGTCAAGAAGGCTCGCATTCAAAACCGCAAAATTCAAAAGTACAAAAAGCCCTTCCCGTCCCGGACATAGGCCATAGATATCCAAATTTACACAGAGAATGAGCCTGTTTAGAAAACGCCTCGAAGAGATCCCGTGACGACGGGACAGAGATCGCCCCAACGATCCGAAGGACTCCTTCGGAGGATCCCTTCGGGACAAGGCACCGTCACCGACGCTGCAAGCGGTCGGCGACGGCACCAATCACACCTGCCATCCCTCCCGGGCCTGAATTGCGATATATCTATTCAGCGATGGATTGTTGGTGATCTCACCGCGTTCGCCGTCCCATTCAATGCGTTCACCTGTGCGCATGGCAAGGACTCCGAGCAGCACCATTTCTGTCAGTCGTGCCGCATAATCAAACGACGAACCCGGTATGGGGCCTTCACCTTTGACAGCCCGCAGCCACTCCTGTACCGGTCCGCCTTCCACCCGGGGAATGGTTTTGGCCGGCGGTTCCTGCTTCAACTCCTGAAAGGCACTGTCCGGCAGGATTCGGGGACTATCGGGCCTGCCGCCGGTAAATAAGGATGCCTCTTCTCCGATCATCACCATTGCCCGATCCGGAATCTCCTGATCCGAATCCCAGCGATCGGGCGGTTCGGGTTTCATCTGTTCCCCTTCCAGCCACTCCAGGGTCACCGGCGGCATATCTCCACGAGCCGAAAATTGCCAGGTGATCTTTGCCCATTCGGGGATGTGATACTCGTTGCGGGGCGCGGTTTCCACCTCCACACTTTCCGGCGCTCCCAACTCCAGTGCCCAGAATGGCCCGTCCAGAGTGTGACAGGCCCAGTCGCCCAGCATCCCGTTTCCGAAATCCCACCATCCCCGCCAGGTCCTGGGGTGGTAGAGGGGACTGTATCCCCGGGTTTCCGCCGGTCCCAGCCACAGATCCCACTCCAGATGTTCGGGCGGCGATTCCGTGGGCGGAGGCAGCTGATCCGGCCAGGTGAAATAGATGCCTCCCAGGGTGGGCGACCAGGACCGGACGTGCCGGACTTCCCCCAGTACTCCGGCCTGGGTCCACTCCTTGATGAGCCGAATCCCTTCCGTGGCATGGCCCTGATTCCCCATCTGGGAGACCACGCCGTATTTCCGAGCCCCTTCCCGCAGAGCCCGGGCTTCACCCACCGAATGGGTGAGCGGCTTTTCGGTATACACGTGCTTTCCATGCTGCATGGCCAGCATGGTTGCCGGATAGTGATGGTGATCCGGGGTGGAGACGGTCACTGCATCGATGCGATCTCCCATCTGATCCAGCATCTCACGATAATCGGAAAACAGGGGCACCTGCGACAGATCCTGCATCTCCTGATCCGGAGTTTCTTCCGCTTCCCTGGCGGCCCTGTCAATTGTCTCCTGGGCCAGCTGCGAATCGACATCGCAGAGCGCCACAATATTTTCCGACTGCATGCACTCCCGGATGGCATACCAGCCCCGGTGTCCGATCCCAATGCCGGCGATATTCAGTTTGCCTGCTCCGGCACATGAAGTGAGCAGGCCGGATGCAGGCAGGGCAAGTACTCCGGCTGCGACCATGCTGCGTTTGAGAAATTCCCGGCGGGTCAAATGGTACTGATTCATAAGTCGCTCCCGTAGGTTAAAATTATACATTGTAAGTTTAGTCTTTTCAACCCCAGGCTCAAGTCTGGGGCTCGAATTTTGATTATATTGGACTCGTCTGTTTTTTCTGGCCCCGCCATTTCCCAACGGGATCCCTTCCGGGGTATGGCGGGGTTGTTGAGATGCCATCCAATTTTAGGGGCTTTAGCCCCTTTTTATAGCAATCTCTATTGTGTTTTATCTATGACAAATTTACCTCCACGCTACCCTAACAGAATCTCCTCGAGGAAAAGCCGGAAACGTCTGTTATCCCTTGGATGGAGCACTTCAAGGAGCCCATTTTCAGCCAGATTCATCACTACAATTTCCAAAGATAATCCCGGGGTTACCCGGGCACTTCCTGTTACATATCTCCGGATTGCGGGAATAACTCCTTACCTGAATAATTCATCCCGCAGGGATCCCTTTGGGATAAACTCAAGAAGAAGAGCACGCAGAGAAAACATAGAAAAGAGTATCTCGTGTCATGACCCTCTGTACTTTCACATCACTTTTTTCCGCCGGGGGGTGGAGGGATCATTCCTCTTTCCTCTTAACTTTTCTTCTGCGGTCATCCCCGACGAATCGGGACAGGCGGTGTGCTATTCTTTTGAATTATTCAGGCTGAATAAAAATATTCCTCCAGCGCACCCTGAAGGGGCCGCGATTCCCAACCCCGTGGACCTGCAGCCCGATAAAACCCTCCGGATTGTTCTTGTAGAGCTCTTCATCATACATCAGATCCGCCACTTTATGCCCGTTAATCCAGGTTTGAATATGCCGGCCCACCGCCTGCACCCGGTACTGGTTCCACTCCTGATTCTTGAAATAGCTGTGCTGGCTCACGGTCGGATCCTCTGACTGCGGCTCCGGGGACTGCCAGCCGCCGGCCGCCTCCCCGTAAATAAATCCCGACTGTCCCGGACTGGCTTCGATCTCGACCTGGGGACCATACACCCGGCCGCCATATTCCCCCTCCCGGAGTTTGGACCGGATCTGGACACCGGAATTCAGTTCGTTATCCTCCAGGTACACCTCAAACAGCAGCTCAAAATCCCGGTACGTCTCTTTTGTGATCAGAAACGTGTTCGGACTCTCTTTGATGGTTTGACCGACTATCGCCGCTTCCTCCACCCGATAGGTAGCTTCCCCGCTGCGGATCTCCCACCCCTGGAGACTTTCTCCATCGAACAGCCGAATCCAGCAATCATCACCCGATGCACCGGACTGACCAGTGAGTACTGCTGCAGAAAAAAGTAATGCCAGTAGCAACACCACACCTTCAGACCGCCGCAATGCGCTATTTTGCAATTTCATCGTCATATCCCTCCGTTTTCAACGTAAATAGCAGGACGATTCTTCAAATAAACGGTAACCAAATTTATAACAGAATGCATCCAAATTCCTGCACTTTTTCCTCTTCGCCAGGAAGCATCCACATTTACGAAAAAAATGCTCTGATAAGTGACAGAATGAGAGATGGAAGACCGTGACCCGTTAACAGGCGGAAGGGGTGTCATGTGCCGATCAATCGAAACGCTCCCGAACCACCGCCGGGGGTTCCGCCAAACGGCAGGCTCTATCTGCGCCTTTTCTGAGCATGGCTCCGGCTTTTTTGGAGAGTTTGCTATCCTCCGCGAGAAACCAGGCGAGAGCATGGGTGTCCGCTACATAAAGCATTACTACTCTTCGCTGGAGGAAGTAGGCAAATTAAACAAAATACGCTGGGCAGCCAAGAAATCTTCTTCAGATATCTCAACCCCTTTCCATATCCCTTCCAGCCTCATGTATCATGATATCTCTTACAACATTACAGTATGTAAAACCTAAGTTGAGCGATACGAGTGCCCCACTGGGGTCCCCCTGGGATAGCGAAGTATCGCTGTACTTAGGTATAATTTGGGTAAAAGATACATTGCCGTTTCTGCAGTATCCGTAAGTTTAACCTGAGTAATTCATAAAAAATAGCACACAGATGAACACAGAAACAACAAGCCTGCCCCGACGAAGCGAGATACCACTGGCGGGCGATTCCCCTGGGCAATTGATACCTGCAGCGTGCTGACGGTGGCGCTCAGGTTTTCGTAATAACTACGTGCTCCAGGAATTCTCGAAAATGAAAGCGGAGAGGGAGGGATTCGAACCCCCGGTCCCGACGAGTCGGGACACCGCATTTCGAGTGCGGCACATTCAACCAGACTCTGACACCTCTCCGTTCATGATATTTTAAAAAATAAGATACTTCAATAAAGAAACCCAGTATAAATTTTTCCAATACCTGAGATGTCATAAAGTGAGAGCAGCAAACGCACAGCACATACCATAAATACTTTACGGATGCGGGAAAAGCAGAGATGAATTCCGTCGCTTATCACTGATTACCATTTGAATCGCGGGTCCGGATCTGCTCGAAAAACTGCGTCAATAAAGACTGACATTGATCCTCCAGGACACCGGAGACGACAGCGGTTTTATGGTTCATTACCTGCTGGCCACAGATGGTAAACCTTGATCCGCAGCCACCGGCAGCCCTGTCCGCCGTCCCGAACACCACCGTGGGGATTCTGGCATTTACGATGGCCCCGGCACACATTGCACAAGGTTCAAGCGTCACATAGATTATCGCATCATCCAGCCGCCAGTCACCCTTGGTATTCGCCGCCGCCGTAATTGCTAAAATTTCAGCATGAGCCGTAGGATCCTTCAAGGATTCCCGTTGGTTATGTCCTTTGCCAAGGATTTCCCCGGCTGCAGAGATTATAACCGCACCAATCGGCACCTCTTCTTTCTGCAGGGCTCTCCCGGCTTCTTTCAAAGCCATCTTCATCCAGTATTCATTGTGTTTCATATTCGTCCGACTTCTCCGATCTCCTGCTGTTATGAACCTCTTCCGGTTTCATACTGGATTGCTCACTTGCACTTTTTCGCAATCCATACGAAAAAATATTATGACTATTAAATCTACTCAGGACAATTCCCGGAACGGTGCACGCTCAGATCTTTTTCTTCTTCACCCCGGGATTTCCCAACGGGATCCCTTACGGGACATCCCGGGGGTTCCGGGAAAACAGTCCCTCCATTGAACCGGTTTAACGGTTTTCCTGAGTTGACTTAATAGTCATGAAAAAAATTGATCATTGACTCCCGAATTTATATGCTTTTGCAAGCATTTTACCGACAGCCACAAAAAAACACAACGGATTTCTCATTGGGATACCATGGTATGATTTAACGATTTTTTCCCTGGGATCAGATAAATATCTCCGTATATTTTCAACCAGTAAAACGGACACACGGGAGCCGAGTATGGAAAAAAAGTTACCTTCGCTATACTATAACTGGATAAGCATTATCGGGACAGCCATTGCCATTGTCAATCTGTCCATAATTGCTTTTTTATTTGCCTTCGATTTGGTACGCTCGCATGCCTCACCGTATTTCGGCATTATCACCTATATGATTCTCCCGGTGGGAGTGATTATCGGCTTAATCTTCATTCCTGTTGGTATGCTGCGAGAGCGGCGACAGCGGCTTACCGAGGTCAAGCCCCTGATGGCCAGTCTCACCATTGATTTTACCAATCATCACCACCGAAACGCCTTTATCGGATTTCTCGTACTGACCGCCTTCTTTTTAATCGGGACCGCCGTCGGCAGCTATCAGGCATATCATTACACGGAGACTGTGGATTTTTGCGGGCGAGTCTGCCATACGATTATGGAACCCCAGTACACCACCTATCAGAACTCTCCCCATGCCCGGGTAACCTGTACGGACTGTCATGTGGGTGAAGGGGCCAGCTGGTATGTGAAATCCAAGATGTCCGGTGCGTATCAGGTATATGCAGCGGTTGCCAATGTGTATCCACGACCGATTCCGACTCCCATTGAAAACTTGCGTCCGGCCCGGGAAACGTGTGAACAATGCCACTGGCCGGAGAAATTCTATGGCAAACGTGAAAAAGAGATCCATCGTTATATGGCCGACGAAGAGAACACCCGCTGGACCTATGATTTACTGATCAATATCGGTGGCCGGAAATATCCCGGGGCTCAACACTCCGGCATTCACTGGCACATCGCCAATGACGTGGAATACATTGCCAGAGATAGTGCTCGCCAGGATATTCCCTGGGTACGGGTCACCTACGAAGATGGCAGCCAGGAAACCTACAATTCCATGTGGGAACCCCTCCCTGATTCTGTGATGGCAGCATCAGAAAAGCGCACCATGACCTGCATCGACTGCCATAACAGACCTACTCACATATTCAGAACTCCCATAGACCTGGTGGATGAGGCTATTGATGCAGGTGATATCAGTCCCCAATTGCCCTACATCAAGCAGCGGGCAGTATATGCACTTCGCAACGAATATTCCCAAGAAGATTCTGCTCTGCTTGCCATCGAACAACAAATACGTACGTTTTACCAGGATAATTATCCCGCCGTTACCGACACCCTGCGTGCCGAGATCAACCAGGCTGTCTCAACGCTCAAGACAGCGTACTCCGAAAACTTCTTCCCCGGTATGAAGGTCCGCTGGGACACCCATTATGACAATATCGGGCATAGCAAATTTCTCGGCTGTTACCGCTGTCATAACGGCAATATGGCCAACGATGCCGGAGAGACGATCACCCACGATTGTAACGCCTGCCATACCATTATAGAACAGGGGGCAGAAGGGAATCTTCAATTCGCAACCAATAATGTGCGGGGATTGGAATTTCAACATCCCATGGATATCGGGGAGGCCTGGCGAAGCATGGCCTGCAGCGAATGCCATGATGGGGGAGGTGCGGTATTTTAATCTCCCCCGATCTCTCCTGATTGCCCGAATAATTAATTATAACACACAAATGGATACAGAACAACCGGATAACCACAGAAGAAAAGTTAAGAGGAATGAGAAAAAAGAAAAGAGGCCCCCAACACCCCACAGGTGAAAAATGGTAATATAGGGGTTCAGAGGGGCATACCATGCGACACTCTTTTCTCTTTCCTCTCGTTTTTTATATGCCCTTCCTGAGCTATTCTCCGCAAATGTATGAATAATGGAAACAATTGCTCTTCTGAGGCTTAATATTTCTGTAAAAGGAGAAAGGATGAGATTCAGTGAGATGAGGGGAATGCGGCAGTCTTCGCCTTGACATTTCCCGATCCTTCAAATATATTATCTGCGCTGTGCCAATGAAGAATTGAGTAGAGCGAAACAGAAATTGCGGGATCGTCTAATGGCAAGACACACGGCTCTGGACCGTGCAATCGGGGTTCGAATCCCTGTCCCGCAAC
>CAYPST010000077.1:0-19529 GCA_964413425.1 uncultured bacterium | reverse complement strand
GGCCAGAGCGCTGGTGAACGATCTGGATATGCGAATTTTCGACAGCGACGGCAGCCCCTATGATCCCTGGACACTGAACAAGGACAAACCCACTGCCTCCGCGACCACGGGAGATAATCAGGTGGATAATGTGGAACAAGTCCATATCTCGGATGCTCAGCCGGATTCCTATACGGTTGTTATTACTCATGACGGTTCCTTGCAGGACGGGGATCAGAACTTTTCTCTGATCGTCAACACCAGCGCTGATCCGAATGATCCGCCGGTGGTGGTTCGGCACATCCCGGACACCACAGTGAACGAGGATTTCGGATCGCTGGTCCTGGCCGACCTGGATACGGTGTTCTCGGATCCCGAGGGCGCCCCGCTTCACTACAGCGTGGAAACAAATGACAGTATCTCCGCCCGCATTCAGGGGACTCTCCTGGAACTTGTGTCGGTACAGGATGCCCACGGAACCGGTAAGGTAGTCGTTTTCGCCGATGATATGCAATCGAGAGTCTCGGATACCGTACAGGTGCACATTCGCCCGGTGAACGATCCGCCGCGTCCCTTTGCCCTGCAGAGCCCGCCGGATGGATTCCTGAATACGACCTCCCTGAAAATGCCCTTCGCCTGGGAAGATACCGAGGATGTGGAAGGGGATACTGTACGTTATATCTTCCGGCTCACCGATTCGCTGGCCTTTGATACCACCGCTGTTCTCGATCAGCCGGGTTTTCTGCTGTCCGTCGTGCAATCCGGATTTCCCAGAAATACCCCTATCCACTGGGATGTGCAGGCAACAGATCAACAGGATACGACCCAATCCTCCAACGGACCCTTTCGGTTCCTCATCTCGCCAACGTTGGAGTTGTCTGCTTTCGCCGGAGGAGAACCGGAAGCATTCACCCTGTTCCAGAACTTCCCTAATCCGTTTGCCAGCGCTTATGCCGTCACCAATATCGGATACGGATTGATTGAGAGGGTCCCGGTCACTCTCACCATCTATGATGCCCGCGGACATACGGTCATCACTCTGGTGCACAGAACACAATCTCCCGGCTGGCATAAAGTCCGGTGGAACGGGAGGGATGCCCGGGGAAAACCGGTGAGTTCCGGTGTGTATATCTACCAGATTATCGCAGGCGATTTCCGGGCGCAGAAGAAGCTGGTTGTACTGAGATAAGAATGACGCAAAGCAAATACCAGGCGTGCTGAAACCGGTCGATTCCTCCCGATAAAAATATCTTTTCTGATAGCCGGCCGATTTTCCCGTAGACCTGGGTTTGGTTTCCGGATATATTTACCCTGGATTATTCATAAACCAGAAAAGAATAGCACACTGATACACGCGGAAACAAGGGATGACCACAGATAAAAAAAGAGGAAACCCGCCCGGCACCGCACCCACCCGGGCGCGAGCGATCCTGCAGGGCAGGAGGAGCACGGGAGGGCGCCTGAGCTCATCGGAGTCACCATGTCCTTCCCAGGCACGCCGCCGTCTCCAGCGTCGGTGCAGCGACCCCTGCATTGAAATCCTTTGGAGGCGTGGCAGGGAGGCGATCCGTGGTCATCCCCGACGTATCGGGGCAGGCTCGTTTTTTCTGTGTTCATCTGTGTGCTATTTTTTATGAATTATTCAGGGTAATATAAGGATAAGCCAGGGCGAGTGTATGTTGATTAAACTATGAGAGTGTTTAAAGAACAAATGCAAAAAGGCAAAAGGGAAAAGTGAAAAGAAGACAGGAGGCAACGTTGAATATCACGTGTCAAATTATCAGTGTTCTTCAGCGTGTTTCGGTGTTTCATTCATTCCTTTGCGGCTTTGGCGATCGTGGCGTTTTCTGAATTGACTCAACTATACAGTATCAGGAAAGTGATCACAGCATAGAGCCATGAATAATCATGTCAGATGCCGGTTTCTGTTTATCATTCTTCTGGTATTTTCCCAGGGATGCCTGGAGGAATTCGGCAGCGACCCAGGCAGGAATTATACGCTGTATTCACTGGAAATTGAACCCGGCAGAGTGATCAGCTATCCCGGCGGAGGTGGTCTGTTTCTCCTCGACATGACCCCGGGACCGGAGTTTGGGGATTCCCTGGTGCTTTCCCTGCAGGCGGATTCGGGTCTGCACGGAATGCTACATGACCGGATATTAACAGAGGATCGCCAGGTCACCGAGGTCTCCATTCGCCCGGACAGTACCGTAGAAACGAATGGGTATAGTCTCCAACTCAGCGGTACTCACGGAACTCAGACGAATACCTTTTTGATGTCTGTAACGATTGTGGATTACGCTCCGGGAAATTCGCTGCCGGTGGCCCGAAGCAAACAGGACACCTTTCTCACCTGGGTAAACGAGAACTATCCGGATTACGAAGTAACCTCCAGCGGCGAATGGTTTATATACAATAAGCGGCCACATACGGACTCTCCAAAAACGTGGGTTTCTCTCAATGCAGACTGGGAGATAACCATCCAGTGGTTATCTGTTTCCTCCACACCTTACTGGTTTCTCCTCCGGCCGCGGAAGGAATGGGGTCCTGTTTTTGCCGCCAAACAGTTTCCGGATGGAGAGATTCGTCTGATACCGGTCAGTATGTTCGGGCGGTGATGAGGGAGGTTTACAGCTCCTTCACATAGATATCCCGGAACTGGACCAGGCTGGAGGCCGGGCTCCACTCACCGGTTTCTTCGTTATATCCGCCGTGATGCTGGAGGGCGAGAGGGCCTGATTCCGGCACACCCGGAAGGGGAACGCTTTCGATCACCGTTTGCCCGTTGAGTACTACGGTCAGCTCCTCACCTTCCATGGTGATGAGGAATTTATTCCATTCGCCCACCGGATTATCGGCGTTGACATCCGGCGTCACCCCGGCGCGGACGTCTGCCGGCATGGATTCGTCTGTCCGGTATCCGTACACTTCACCGGAACCAATCGGCCAGCACCAGATATTCACCTGAGCTTTCGAGGATCCCCGGAGATAGATCCCGGAATCAGCATTCGGCCGGGGAGTTTCGATCACTTCTCCGTTTTCGTCTCTCTCGTAGGTGCCGTCCGGCAGAATGGTTGGCATCATGTATTCGCCTTTGGTTTCCTTGATGCGCCACTCAACATAGAGCTGGAAGTCGCCGAATTCCTGGTCGCTCCAGAGGCTCTTATCACCTGAGGGTTGAATGCGCGGATCGCAGTCAATCACTCCATTCTTTACCGACCATACGGCGTCCGCACCGTCGGCTTTCACAGCCCAACCACTCAGGTCCTCTCCGTTGAACAACGGCTGCCACTCCGGTCCCGACAGCTCCTCATCACTGGGCATATTGGAGTCGGAATCCGATAAACAGGCCGCTAGCATCAGAAAAAAGGGCAAACTCAGTAATACAGCAGTCAGTCGCTTCATGTCTCTCACCCGTTGTGTTAGTATTTATTTCTGAAGTACGACGAATCCTGTTATTCCATAGAATTACTCAAAGATAAGCAACTCCGGAGGTCCAACAAAAGACGTTTTTGCATGTACCAGTAGATAGTTGAGAACGTGAGGAATTCAATGTAAACTTGTGGAGGGAGAATTCAACAGGTATCAGATCTCTGCACTGATACCGTTTCGGTATCATAATTATCACCGGAAACAGATGTGGTCCGGTTTTCCATAGGCGCAACGAACGGTTCGACCGGGGCAAATTATATCATAGATAATAATATACAGAACATGAGGGAGGGAAGGAGTCTGTTCTTATGAAGCGACGTACGTTTTTAAAAATCACCGGTATCGGGAGTGCTGCGCTGGTGTTCCCGGGGTGGGGCCGCAGCCGGCAGAGTGAATCACGCAGGCCGAATATCCTGTTTCTCATAACCGATCAGCACCGGGCTGACTGTGTGGGGGCGGACGGCAATCCGGTCATTCATACGCCCAACATGGATCAACTCGCTGCGGAAGGTGCAATATTTCACAGTGCGTATACCTCATTGCCCTCCTGTACGCCGGCTCGCGCATCTATTTTGACCGGACAATCTCCCTGGGGACACGGTATGCTTGGATATTATCAGGTGGCTGAAGAATATCCCTTTGAATTTCCAAAGACGCTGCACGAGGCAGGATATTACACCGCAGCCATCGGCAAGAATCACTTTCATCCGCAGCGACAGCCTCACGGATACCGGAAGATACTCCTGGATGAGTCGGGGCGCGAGCAGTCCATCGATTTTCGCAGCGATTACCGGTCCTGGCTCTGGTCAGTGGAGCCCCTGGTGGATCCGGACGCCACCGGCCTCGGATGGAACTCCTACCGGGCCAAGCCATACGTTCTTCCCGAAGAGTATCATCCCACCCATTGGATAGGCGAGACGGCGGTGCGTTTTCTCAACTCGTATAATAAGTCAGCGCCGTTCATGTTGAAAGTATCTTTCGAGCGGCCCCACAGCCCGTATGATCCACCGCAGCGCTTCTGGGATATCTACAACGACAGGGAAATGCCGGACGCCCATGTGGGTGCGTGGTCAGAGGAATGGTACGGCGATTTCACCGACCAGAAACCGTACACGCTCGCCCGCGGGAATCTGGGGCCCGAGCAAATCCGGCGATCCCGGCAGGGATATTACGGTTCGGTTTCTTTCATCGATTACCAGTTCGGCCGGATTCTGAACGCCCTGGAGAGCCGCGGGTTGCTGGAAAATACCCTTGTTCTGTTCACGGCAGATCACGGCGATATGCTGGGAGATCACCATCTCTGGCGAAAAACCTATGCCTATGAAGGTTCTGCGCGCATTCCCATGATCATCCGGTGGCCGGAGTCCACGCAGGAGGCGCCGCGCGGACAGCATCTGCGCCAGCCGGTGGAACTCCGGGATATCGCACCGACTTTTCTGGAAGCGGCAGATCTTGCCATACCGGAAAGCGTGGAAGGATCCTCACTGCTGGAACTCATACGTGGTGACACGCAGGACTGGCGGGAGTATATCGATATTGAACATGCCACCACCTATTTCGATGAGAATACCTGGAATGCTCTGACCGATGGGCAGTGGAAGTATATCTGGCATGCCTGCAGAGGTAAGGAGCAGTTGTTTTACCTGGAAGAAGACCCCGGTGAAACCAGGGATCTCAGTTCGGTTAATGAGGATTCTGCAGAACTGAACAAGTGGCGTGCTCGGATGGTTGAGCACCTGTCAATCCGCGGCGAACCGTGGGTGGTAAATGGAAAACCGGGCATCCGGAAGGAGAAGATTCTGCTGGGCCCCAATTATCCCGGGGAGCAGTCGTAGCAGACTCCAAAAGAGAAGCCGCCACGGATCCCAGTGGGGTCCGCGACGGTGATTGCTCACAGCATCATGCCGCGCTGAAAAGGGGTGGGGTTTCCGAGGCGATATTCCGCAGTTCCTGCTCTTCGGATTCCGATAACGGCGAAGGGTCATCGATGAAGCTCAGTGCCATGCGGAAAAATTCCGGATCCCCCGGTGGAATGGCGGCGGTCACATCTTTGGCGAGGGTAAACCGCACTGCCTTGTGCGCCCGCTCCTTTTGTTCGACGGGCACATACCACAACCGTTCATAGGGCCGGTCCTGCCCTTCGGGAATTGGGGTAAAGGCCATGCTCTTGATGGCCAGGATGCCCATGTCCTTCGATTGGGCCGTGGCGACCGCTTCCGGTCCGAAATTCCCCTGGTGCCAGCAGACAAAATTGATGGGGAAAAGGATGGTGTCGAAATCGAATTTGTCCATGGCCAGCAGTGCCGCTTCCTGTGAATGAGCAGAGAAGCCCAGGTATCGGGCTTTCCCCTCCTGTTTGGCTTTCCGTAACACTTCCATGGCACCGTCGGGAGCAAAGGCCTCTTCTACATCCTCGATGCTGCTGAGAGCGTGCAGCTGATACAGATCAAAGTGGTCTGTCCGGAGTTTCTTCAGGGAGGCGTGCAGGTCATTCTCTGCGCCCGCTTTATGACGTTCGTGTGTTTTACACGCCAGAAACGACCGATCCCGGTAGGGCTCGAGCGCCGGACCCATATGCTCTTCGGCATTGCCGTAGTTGGGAGCAACATCATAGTAATTAATGCCCGCATCGAATGCCATGGCAGTCAGGTCATTCGCTCTTTGCTGCTCCATATTATTCAACATGATGCCGCCGAATCCCAGGATGGAAAGTTTTTCACCCGTCTTCCCTAAACTCCGGCGGGGAAGACCACCTGCCCGGGCACAACTGATGAACGTGTTACCGAGCAGTGCATACGCGGATAATATCGTTCCGCCCTTGAAACAAGCTTCCAGAAATTCTCGACGTTCCATAAACACCTCCTGTGTGGTGGATGAAATCTGTCAAACGTGCGAACAACATAAATCTGTTGTTAATATATAAATGTATTGTATCAGAAAAAAGTGTGAGGACAGTTATTTCTTTATCTTATATGACGGAGTCTATAGACCAGGTGATCGGGATACAGGGAGATCGGCCTCCCGATGCTGAGGTCAGGAAATGCTCACCCGCCCTCAATTTTCCGGATCGGTAATGGCTTTACCGGGTTAGATGATCTCTATAAAAATCGCCGGGAACAACCTTTACAGTGATTCCGGAGAAGTGGCAGCTTCCTGTGAATGGAGAGCTTGGGCCTGGTTATGAAGCTGTTCCAGGGAATACCCTTCTAAATGATTCCGCAGAAAATCAGTGGTTTCCTCCCAGACTTCATACATGGGACATTCTTCCGCAAATTCGCAATGGGACGGGTCCTTCACGCATCTATTCAGTCCGACTTTTCCTTCTACCGCTTCGACAACGTCAAGTACAGTAATATTCGCCGGAGATGTTGCCAGCCGTATTCCACCCTTGGGACCGCGTTTCGTTTCAACGATACCTGCATCGATGAGGGATGGCAGAAGTTTGCGCAAGAAAGATTCCGGAATATCCCCGGATGCCGCTACGTCAGTAACGGGTATGATCCCATTATTCTCATGGAACTGCGCCAACGACAGCACCGCTCGCATGGAATATGTGGCAGCTTTTGAAATTTTTAACATACCTATCCCGTGGTGAGATTTATTATTTCCATATATGTTTTTCGCGCAAGTTCAATGCGATAGATTGACAAATCCGCAATAAAAAATATCTTGTGACCCTAATAGTGAGCGAGATTCTCATGTTTAATAATTTTACGGTGTATTTTTTTAATTAGCAAGAAGTGAATTGATTGGACGATGTAGAGGAAATAATTTTATGGCTATTAAGATAAGTCAGTGAAAAGAAACCCGATGGCGCTCCTCCTGACCGAAGTCCTGAATTGCCAGGCCGGACCGGGGAAAACCCTTAACTATCACCAGAGCGGGAAAGGAAGGAGAGGGCAGATTATATGTGAACAAATGAACAGGCAATCAAGTACAATATTGTGCAATTGCTAACAGGAGAGTGGAAGTAAGGTGGTTATGATCTCGTGGTGTTCGGAAACCGTAGCCTTCGAAAGAAGAACCGGGAGTAAGAAAGTCGGGATGACAGCGAAAGCAAAGCGATAACATGAGGAGGGAGAGATTATGGCAAACACCAATCCCATTTCCAGCCGGGTGGTAGAACAGTATCTGGAAGAAATTAATAGAGAAGAGCTTCTGGAGCCAGACGAAGAAATCGAACTGGCCAAGCGCATTAAGCAGGGCGATCAGCAGGCGTTCAATAAATTGATACGAGCCAACCTTCGTTTTGTGGTAAGTGTGGCAAAGAAATATCAGAATCAGGGTCTTTCACTGGAGGATCTAATCAGTGAAGGCAACGTTGGATTAATTCGGGCGGCGGTCCGCTTTGATGAGACCAGGGGATTCAAGTTCATTTCGTATGCTGTTTGGTGGATACGTCAGGCCATCCTGGAGGCGATTTCCCAGAAGACGCGCAAGGTGCGGCTCCCCATGAATCAGGTGGACAACGTCATGAAAGTGCGGAAAACCAAAGATCAGCTGCAAAAAGAATATGGACGCGAACCCTCTGACGAAGAAGTTGCCGAGGCGATGGATGCCACCAGGGACAAAATAAGCGAAGCCAGAAAAGCTGCAGAACGAGAAAAATCGGTTGATGCCGCCAAAGATGAAGACGGGGATATGACGCTGCTCAATGTATTGCCGGCAGAGGACACTGACCAGCCAGACGAGTCTTTCAATTTTGAATCGCTGCATTATGAATTAGAAAGTGCATTGAAACAGTTGACAGAGAAAGAGGCGGACATCATCCGGATGTATTACGGCATCGATCAGGACTATCCCATGACCCTTGGCAAGATTGGTGAAAAGTATGATCTGACCCGGGAACGGATCCGTCAGATTAAGGCTCAGGGTCTCCGGAAGTTAAGAAACTCCGGTATCACCAAAGAATTACGGAAATATCTGGGAGCAGACCTTACCACGAAATCGTAATAAAGAGTCCCACTTTGCATGGTGAAAAGAACTCATGCATCTTCTGGAGAGGAATGAAGGCGTAGCCGGTTCAGATAAAAACACCTGACCGTTCGGCTTCACTCCTGAAGATGCGTTGAGTGATACCATCTCCCAACGATATCTATGGGACTTTATGGCACACCTCCGTTCAACAAAAGCACATGCCGCTTCCATCCGAATCCGACCAGCGGGAGCCTCCGTCAGAAGCGTGACGGTACCGGTTATTTGATGCAGAGGTAAGACCCCTGTGCGTGCATATCGCAGAGGTTTCGGGTTGTCCTCAACGAATCGAGCTGAATTGAAAAGCACAGGGTTAATGTTCCTTGACGGAGAAGCGGATGCGCATTTTTTTGCTAATCACAGTGGACGGATTCCCTGGTTGCATTCTCCGGCACAAATTCCTGTAGAAATCAAGGTGCAGGCGTTGTACTTTTACAGGCAGAAATGGGAAAACTCTTCATCTTTCGGAATAGCGAGCGTGCAATGCAGGAATGAAAATCAAGGAGAGGGGAGACACAGCGTGAGAAAAAAAGTGCTTTTGCATGGAGTATTCCAGGTAATACTTATGACTTTTTTACTGTTGACTGGTTGCCAGCAGGCCAACAAGTCCACAATCGGTCAAATGGAGAGCGCCGGTCCGAAATTTGATGATCTCATTCCCGGCAATGCAGAGATTGAAGTCCTCGCAGAGGGATTTGAATGGACGGAAGGGCCGGTTTGGATGCCGGATCAGAACAAACTGCTTTTCTCGGACATCCCGAAAAATACTATCTATGCCTGGAGCAGCCAGGAAGGACTGGAGGTATTCCTGCGGCCTGCCGGGTACATCTGGGCCGATCCGCCGGGTGAGGAGTTGGGTACCAACGGTCTGGTGCTGGATCTCCGGGGGCGGATCGTGATGTGCGATCACGGCAACCGCGCGATTGTCCGCTTAAACCAGGAAAACTACACCCGAACGGTGCTGGCGGACAATTACAACGGCAATCGACTGAACAGCCCCAACGACGCAGTTTTCAAATCCAACGGTGACCTCTATTTTACCGATCCCCCTTATGGGCTGGAAGGGCTGAATGATTCTCCCAGGAAAGAACTCAATTTCAACGGGGTTTACCGGTTAACCGGCGCCGGAGAGCTGGAACTGCTGATCCGGGATCTCACCTTTCCTAACGGGATTGCCTTCTCCCCCACTGAGCAGAAGTTGTACGTGGCGGTCTCGGATCCCCGGAATCCACGCTGGATGGTATACAATGTTCTGGCCGATGGCGCCATCGAAAGCGGCACAGTCTTTTATGACGCCACCGAATGGCACGAAGCAGGTCGACCCGGACTGCCGGATGGGATGACCGTGGATAAATCCGGAAATCTGTTCGCCACGGGGCCGGGGGGCGTGCATGTGTTTGCCTCGAACGGCACTCACCTGGGTACCATCAGCACCGGCCAGGCTACGGCCAATTGCACCTTCGGCGGGGAAAACGGTACCACCCTCTATATCACTGCCGATAGGTTCCTCTGCAAGGTGGAAACCAATACCGTTGGACTGGGTTTCTGACATCTAGTTCTCTTGTTTATTCCCGGAGAGAGTGCAAATTGATAAAAATACAGATCAGACACACTCGGGAAATGGCTGACTTGATCCGATAATTCATGAATCTCTCACAGGGATCACTCTTTGTGAACTATCGGCTGGGTCGATGATCCTATTGCCATGCCAGGGCAAACGGGTTGAAGCACAAGCAGTCTCTTTAAGCAGGCATATGTTCCATCGTTTCGCAACGGGAAGTTTATTGATTTTTATGACTGTTAAGATGACTCAGTACAATACCGACATGCTCCACCACTGTCCCCCGGAGTGTCATTCCGAGCGCCCGACTGGTGTTGAGGAGGGAGCCGAGGAATCTGGCGGCAGGCACATGCTTGCCTGCTGCACCGGCCGTTCGCGCGGGCACTCGCACGAGGCGGGCCAGGTGCGGAGCAACGACGAGATCCCTCCACTCCATCCCGCCTGGACGACGGCGGGATTCCGGTCGGGATGACTCACAGGTAACGCCACCAGAATGTTCTTTGCTGAGTTAACTTAATAGTCATATTGATTTTTGGACTGAGATTCCGGCCCGCTTAAAATTTTTCCTTGACTAAGTTGAATCGTTTTAATATGGTGTTGCATAAACGTGATGCGATAAATCCTATTTAATTATGCATTATGTTTGTGTTCCAAGGTCGCCGGAAGCCACATCCGGGGGAATGCCAATCCAGCGTCCGAGTTCAAGCAGGACAACGATTATTGAGACAATTTCATAGGTAACCGCAGAAACTGTTTTGGTGTACTTGACTTCAGACACGATGACTTTCTTATATCGTCCGGGTGGCTGATATTAGCCAACGGAAATATATGTCCGGCTGAAAATGGCCGGTGTACTTATTATTTAGAAAGGAGAGTGTTTAGAAAACAGTAAGTCTCGACAAACTGTTGCGCCCGGCTTCCATGGAGTATATGGAGAACATAGTTCCCACATATTTTTCGGGATCCAGGAGACAATTATTCATTGTTTCTTTGTCCCGTCGTCACGGGATCTCTTTGCCGAAGGCATCCCTTGTATGTTACCCCAAATGATTCTTCGGGGCGAGGCGTTTTCTAAATAGACTCAAAAAGAATGAGTTTGGAAATGAAGGACCTGAACGTTGAGCGGGTATTCGTGCTCAATAATATAACGACAAAAGCGTCTTCTACACCTGACAAAATGGATTCGAACTCTACCAATAGAAACGGGAGCCTGCTCGGTCGTTGTTTCGGAACCAGGTTCTCGGCTCCGAGAGAAGAGATATGACTACCGTAACTTTCCCCAGGTATAGCACTGGAATGGCAATTAAGCGAGGTGTGCATCTCCTTGAATTTCTCCGGGGAGTTGCCAGCCATGATTTGCAGCTCCCGCTTTGCTGTATCTATGTTGTGAAACCGGAAAATTTTCCCGGCCAGCCGCCCGATACGCAGGACCATCTGCTCCGGACAACGGATATCAGCTGTCTGCACAGTAAGAATTCACATGTGATCTGGAGGCTTGCAAGCCCCTCCGAGCGGAAATCTCACCTGCAGAAACACCGTATCAATACCGTATCACTGGGAGAATCGATGTGCGGGGCGTACGGGATGAATGGGGGCACGCATTTACGCAGCAGTCTTATTCGCAGTTTACGAGAATTTGAGGAATGGTTTCGAGTGTATTATCAGCGATTCTGGCTGTATCAGCGGTCCCATCTCCTGTTGGGAGAAGAAGACGGGGTAAGTATCATCGGTGAAGATCCCGCTCTTCTCAAATCGCAGGCCAGGATACTCAATTATGCGAAATCCGGCCTCCCGGTGTTGCTGTCAGGTGAGACAGGAACCGGGAAGGAGTTATGGGCTCAAGCCCTGCACCTGTTTAGTGAACGGGCTGACCAATCGTTTTTACCGGTAAACTGTGCGCAGTTGCTGGATGACCAGATGGCATTAAGCAGTTTATTCGGCCACACCGCCGGAAGTTTCACCGGCGCTATTAACCATCGGAACGGATATTTCGAACAAGCGAACGGCGGCACCCTCTTTCTGGATGAAATTGACGCGCTCTCGTCTTTGATGCAGAGTACCCTTCTCCGCACACTGGAGACGGGAGAAATCCTGCCGGTGGGAAAAGATGCCCCGAAAAAAGTGGACGTCCGAATCATTGCGGCAACCAACTCCGACCTGGCTTCCGAAACCGATCGGAGAAGTTTTCGCCGGGATTTTTACTATCGAATCAAGGCACATGCTATCCATCTTCCTCCGCTGCGGGAGCGAATCACTTCGGACGTTGTCCGGCTCTCACAATATTACCTGCATCAAATGAACCGGCAGATGGAGACAGAGAAATACCTGGCTCCGGAAACCATCGATACCCTGATCTCTTTTCCGTGGCCGGGAAACATACGGGAGCTCAGAAACGCAGTGATGACTGCCTTCTTTCTCAGCGGAGATGACCGGGAAATCCTGCCCGAACACTTCCCCGGTGAAGTGACCGGCGAGTATGCAAAGATGAAGAAAAAGAATGAACCCGCACTCGAACACACACTGTACAGCAAGATGGTGGATCGCGGAGCGTCCTTCTGGGAGGTGGTCCATCAACCATTCCTGGAGAGGGACTTGAATCGCTTGCAGGTAAAACGGATTCTTCAACTGGGCCTGAACAAATCACAAACCTATAAACAGCTGCTTGAAGATTTTAATATTCCGGAAAGCCAGTATCGCAAATTCATGGATTTTTTGCGGCATCACAGGCTCCGGGTTTAAAGGATTTGAGAGAAGATACTGCACTCTGTCCCGGAATGATGGACGGAAATCTCAGGATATCTATTCAGGCAAAAACGATGGAAGTCACCACTTTTTAGAGAGGGGAAGGTAGTTCAAAATATGAACCAGACGACCCTCCTGACGAAAAGAGCTCGCGAAGCCCATATAACCCGGAAGGAGCCGGCGGACGGTGGCTCTTCGGTCTGTCTCAGTGCCCTCGTACGGTACTATGGAGAGGATATCGATCCTGTTCAATTGCAATCACTCACCTTGAGAAAAGCGGAGGGCAGCAGCCTCTTACATCTCCACCAGGCGGCCCTCAAGCTGGGGTTCAAGAGCAGTGCCTATGCCGCCGATTTGAATAGTTTGATGGACCATTGCAAACCGACGATTCTGCACCTGGTACGCGAAAACGGAATACAGCAGTTTGTCGTTTGCTATGGATTTGACGGCAGCTATTTCGTCCTGGGGGATCCGGAGACAGGGGTTTATAAAATCATTCCAAAAAAACTGCTGCAGATGTGGCAAACCCGGACGCTGCTATCGCTGGAACCTGAGAGTGATTTTCAGGTCAAACTCCGGCAGCACAAACAGAACTACTTCAAAGAACGGTCTCTTTTTGATCGTCAGCCTCAATCAGAGCGCTACAGTGCTGTGGGGATGAACGGGGAGCTGATTGGAGTAAACAAGATGTTGTTGTTTTCCACCAGGAGTAATGCCTCCAGAATTATGGCCTCCGGCCAGGCACAGATTGTTCTGGCGATGCAGGAATTTGATACCCTGGAGAACCATCTCAATACTCTGCTTGATCGGTATGCGACTTCCTTCATACAGGGAGGTTTGGTAAATACAAGGATAGATGCGGATTCGACTCTCACCCCGGAATCCGTTAACCGGCTAACCAGGATTCGGAAGCAGGGGCTGGAGCAATCTCTGGAGAAACTGGTGAACGAGGGCTTTCTGGTATCGGAATCCGAGATCCGTGGTGAGATACTGGACCACTGTGCACGATCATCCGGTTCCGATATCACGAAAGATGTGGTGCAATCGCTGGGAATTCCCACCTGCAACCGTCCGGGGAGTCTTCGTGCCGCATTGCAGAGTTTTATTCAGAATGTGAAACACCATAATCGCGACATCACCTTCTATGTGTCAGACGATTCCCGGGATGAAAAGGGCAGAGAGGCGACGAAGCACGTAATCAGAACGCTGGAGAAGAAGCGTGATGTGAAGATACTGTATGGTGACAGGGTTCAGCGAGAGCAATTTACGGACACGTTATCAGACCATATGATAGTTTCCCCGGAAATACTCCGGTTTGCTTTCCTGGGTGATGGGGACTTGTTCGCCGCCGGCGCTGCCAGAAATACCCTGCTGGCAGCGGCTGCGGGAGAAATGCAGGTGCAGGTGGACGATGATACGCTGTGTCAACTGGCCTCTTCGCCCGAGGCCGAGAACGGGGTGGAGATCTCTGCCCGTTTTGAGGTAAATAAATACTGGTTTCATGCGGATTTTGAGGATTCGATAGCGGATGTGACATTTATAGAAAAGGATTTCTTTCAACTCCATGAAGAGTTGTTAGGCGTGCCGGTTTCGTCAGTACTCAATGCGCGAGTTAAAGCAAGGCGAGACCTCCGCGTGGAGAGTATCAACAACGAAATTCTCCGGGACATATCAACACCAGATGCCAGGGTGGCGGTGAGTTTTTTGGGCCTGGCGGGGGACTGTGCCATGGGCGGTGCCGGGAATCTGGGCTTTCTCTTTCTCGATTCGGATTCACTTCGGCGGCTGGTTGAGAACCGGGATCGATATTCCGCGAAGATGTCAACCCGGTATGTAAAACGCGTCCCCAACCGGCGGATTCTTACCGATCATCCCGCCTGTATGACCATGAATATCGGATTGGATGCCACCGAGGTTCTGCCCCCATTCATGCCCATCAACCGGAATGAAGATGGTGTGTTTGGAGCAGCGCACCGGGCCAGCGGCGTCCATACTTTTAAAGGATATCTCCCGTATATGCTGCTGCATCATCCCCCTGACGAACGGACGTTTCGCCCCAGTATTTCTGACAGTATCGCTTCACCCAGAGTGAACGATCTGATTCGTATGGTGGTCATGACCTATGAATCAAATCTGGTGAGTGACGATACTTCCAAAAACATAGGTCTGCTGGGAGAGTATCTGCAGATGCTTGGGACTCTTGATATGGCTGAATTTCAACATCAGATATTTCCGATTGCCCGTCAGTCGTTGACCCGGCATCTGGTCAGTGCCGAGTTGCATTTGCAGCGCCATGCTGATGCCCCGGATTACTGGAAAAATGATCTCCGGGAGTACATTGAGACCTATCAACAAAAACTGACTGAGCCCGAATTCCTTATCCCGTACGATCTGCCGGGAGATGCGGAGATGCGTATACGTTTGTGCCAGAGATTTGTGGGTCAATACGGAACATTGCTCTCCCTGTGGCCGGATATATTCCAGGCAGTCCGGGAACTGAAACAGAAAGGTAGAATGCCATTTGCACCGTTAACTTAATCGAGCTATAGCTCGGCTTTCGGGAAACATTGGGTAATAAAAGATGTTTGGGTACGAAATTTTTCTGGGCAAACTCTGACAGAAAAATCAGGATTTCATACCACAGATCAAAACGAGGCTAGCCAAAACAGATTCATGAAGGCAACCATTCAGCTGGAACTCAAACTCATTCATCGGTATCTCAAACCCGTCTGGATGCTGGTTTTTTTTATGGTGTTTGTTGCGCTGTGGTACTGGATGGAATCCGAAGGAGCGCTGCTGGAGCAGATAAATATGGCATTGCTGATGACCATCTTTCTGCTGTCGATATTCGGTATGTATTTTCAGGATTTTTTCTGGGCGGGAACGGTGGAACCGCTTTTTCGATTCGTATATCCCACCAATCTCAAAGAGATGATACTCGCAAAGAATCTCTTGCTGGCCGGATTTTGCGGGTGCTCGCTCGTTCCGATACTGGCGCTCGATCTTATGCTGTTTTCAGGCACTCTTACTGAACTATTGAATGCCATTGTTTATCTGAGCACCGCGATGTTTATTTTTGTCCATTTTGGGAACATTATTACCATTCGAACCAGGCGGCTGGCAAATGAAAAGACGGGATTTGCCCTCCTGCTGCGCAATGCATTGACCTTCCTGATTGCCTCGTTGCCCTATCTGCTGTTCAACGTGCTGCTCGGCAGTTACGTGGTTTGCCTTATTTTTGCGGCCGCAATGGGTCTGCTGTGGTTTTATCGCTCTGTGCCGTTGGCGGCACAGCGGCTTGAAAAAAGTAAATATGAAATTCTGGAGGAATCATGAACAGTTTGGAATTACGAGATTTACAAAAAACATATAAACGAAAGATCGTGGCGCTGGCCGGTCTGAATCTGGAGGTTCCCCCGGCGTGTATTTTCGGGTTGCTGGGCCCAAACGGTGCAGGTAAATCAACCGCCATCAATATCGTCGCCGGAGTCGTTCGGCGCAAGGCCGGGGAAGTATATGTGCTGGGAGAAGCTATCGGTGAACATGATTACCAGTACAAACGCTCCGTCGGGTTCGTCCTCGAAAAGCCCCATTATATCGAGAAATTGACCGTCAAAGAATATCTGGAGTTTGCCGCAGTGATGTACGGTCTGGAGGAAGCGGAAGGCCGTAAACGGGCTGCGGAGCTGATTTCGTTCTTCCGACTGGAGGAGAAGCAGGACGAATGGATTGAGACCTATTCCGCCGGAATGAAGAAGAAGGTCTCACTGGCAGCCGCGCTGATACACCATCCGAAATTGTTGATTCTGGATGAACCCTTGGAAGGGATCGATCCGGTCTCGGCAAAACTGATTAAGGAAAATCTGCGAACAATGGCGGACCAGGGAATTACCATAATGATCAGCTCACATGTGCTGGATACCATTGAAAAATTGTGCGACGCAATCGCGATTATCCATAACGGAAAGCGGGTACTTCAAAGTACCACTGACAACCTGCGCAGCCGGATCAAGAATGACATCACCGGCGAAACCTTTGAATCGCTGGAAGAAATCTTCCTTGAAACCGTAATAGACGAGGAAGGCAAAAAGCGCAGCCGAACCCTCTCCTGGCTGGAGAACGACTAAGCAATCCGCATGAATGCTCTCTCTCATTCGGAGACTCAAGTAGAAGGGTTGCTCCCCACAGTAGAACAAGAAGTCGAGCCATAGCTCGCCTCGCCCCCGAGCCATAACTCGGGTTTCCACCTGAGATCACCGGATCCTACGACATGCGCAGAGAGATTCAAGTGAGGATAAATCTCAGAAAATAAAGCACTTATACACCTTCATTGTTCAAAGTCATTCGGTTTGGTATAGAGTTTGAATCTGTATAAAGAGAGGTGCGGTCACTCACCTTCGAAGGATAAACTCTAATCCAATATTACAGGAGGATATATCATGCGAGAATTAACATTCGATGAGATGGCGGAGATACGGGGAGGTAGCTGTGCAGGGGCTGTTGCGTTTACTGTAGTTGGAGGTTTGGTGGCTATTGGTGGAGTTACCTTGACAGTAGCCACGGGAGGAACTACCGCTGCCATTGCTTACGCTTTCGGGGCAAAGTTTCTAACATGGGCCAGTGGAGCTTATAGTATCGCAACTTCATGCGGTTCATGATCAATAAACCGGGGAGGTATACAAAGCCTCCCCGATAACCTTAGATAATATGAATAGAATGCTTGTATTAAAGCTTTTTAAAACTAATCACCATCTTTCCTCAAGAATAAATAAGATGAATTGGTTATTTGTTATTTTCAGTATTATCTCTTCGCTATTCATCTTAATTCTTAGTTTGATTATAATATTTCTAAATGAAAACATATCGCATTTCAATGAATTACAAAGAGAACTTTTATTTCTATTGTTCTTGTTAATCATCATCATCGATTTAATTTTATTTGTATTCCGTTACAGTGGAAACATTGGAATATATAATTCGCACCTTATAAGTTTTCCAATTTCAAGTAGACAAAAGGCCATATTTAATCTTTCTATTAATATTCTGGATTACAAAGCTTTGCCATATATAATAGTTTTCATTGCCTTTGTAACATATCTGTCAATAAATAGTCTGTTCAGGAATATGATTTCTCTCTGTGTGATAATTGTTGTACTGCTGATGATTGTATCATTATTTGAGTCTACAATATCTCTTATACTATCAAAGAAAGTCAATAATTATAAAGCAATAGGTGGACCCCTGGTAGTTACTTTGGCATTTTTTCTGAGTTTTGCATATAAATTAAAAGAGATCCCGGGGGTAAAAGTTTTTACAGAAAACTTATTATCAATGCTTAATACCGAGGTTAACTTCATGGCGGATTTTACCTTACCCATGTTTATTATCACCGTTATTGAAAGCAGTGTTTTTTATTTCATAATTCATCACTACAGATAATATGGAGTGTAGAGTTTTAACTTCCGGCTGGGTAGATGATAAACCGAAACTGACGAGAGAACTATGAACACCGAAAATAGGTGCTCCGGGTGATAGGCATGCATCAATCTTCGGTCAGGCATTTCTTGGCTTCACAATAATATCGAGCCATAGCTCGCCTCGCATCCGAGCCATAGCTCGGGTTTCCACCTGAGATCACCGGATCCTACGACATGCGCAGAGAGATCCAAGTGAGGATAAATCTCAAAAACTAAAGCATTTATACACCTTCATTGTTCGAAGTCTTCCGGTTTTGTATAGAGTTTGGATTTATATAAAGAGAGGTGAGGGTACTCACCTTCGAAGGATAAACTCTAATCCAAACTTACAGGAGGATATATCATGCGAGAATTAACCCTGGATGAGATGGCGGAGATACGGGGAGGTGATGGTTGTTCAGATGCTGCCTGGAAGACTGTTCGTACTATTGCACTGGGCACAGCTTTCACAGTTGCAACAGCAGGATGGGGTCTTGCATTCTTCGTTGGTTCCTCAATAGTATTGAAAGGTATGTTTGTCGCTGATATTGTGAACCTCGCTCAGGCATGTGGTAGTTAGATTTATAACTCAATTGGCCGGGGTTTACCACGGCCGGTTGAGAATATCATTAGAGGAAATCTTGAAGAGATTGACATACTTATTAAAAACCAGGAGTATCCTATCTAATCGACTGAGTAGGAATTTTAAAAGCTACAGAGTCCTCGTAATTATTTTTTTTCTTATTGCATTATCCTTTATTCTGGTGATCATTCCAGATTATAAAAAAACTCCAGATATAGAGGGCCTCCTGACGGAAACATTACCCACCTTATACATATCTTTGATTTTTTTTGAATTCACACTTTCCGTAATCCGATTTACCCAAAAAAACGAATTGGAAAATAGATACTTGTTCTTATTTCCTACAGGATATTATGGATTACATATATCCACATTTCTTCTTTATTTGTGTGACACTAAGCTATTATTATATCTGGTTCCTGTAGCATTAACCACTGTGATCCTAAAACTTAATCCAATAAATATATTCTTAATAACAATTCCATTTATTTTTGTTATTATTAACATTAATATTATTTTATCTATAATTAGATCTATTTTCGAGTCACTACAGTTTAAGAATAGAGGATACCTTTTGCTTATATCAATATGCCTACTGTCCATATTCAATATTTTTTCTGAACCTGTAAATAGTATTCCGTTGGTTTCAAATTTGAATAAGGTTGTTGCAGGTGTGTACTACAATAATTTTTATCTTTCATTGTTAAATATAGGTTATATGCTCCTGATTACTTCCATTTTATCATGTATCTATTATTTTATACTAAGATTAATAAGGTTGAAAATGATTTTATGACCTGGA
>CAYPST010000076.1:0-20377 GCA_964413425.1 uncultured bacterium | reverse complement strand
TCATTGTCGGTGAATATTTTGCAGACATTCTGGTGGAAGATAAAATCATCATTGAAATTAAAATCGCCGAAACTATACAAAAAATCCACTATGCCCAGCTCAAAAATTATTTAAAGGCGACTCGAATCAGACTAGGGTTACTAATAAATTTTGGCACTGAGATACTCCAATTTAAGCGAGTGATATTATAGAAATGTATTTTCGGTGTTTTCAGTGTTTTTCAGTGTTTAATTAACAGAGGTCATTTATGTTCAAGATTGCATTCAGGAATATTTTCCGGCAGAAGCGGCGGACAATTCTGACAGTGCTGACCATGCTGGGCGGATACGCCCTCTCTTCCATCTCTATCGGGTATGCCGACGGGACGTACTCGTATATCATCGATCAATTCACCAGATCCCAGATTGGGCACGTACAGGTCCATAAGGGGAACTATCTGGACGAGCCCTCACTGTACAAAACCATCTCGGATTACACCTCGGTGGGACAATCCATCCAGAAGATAGAGCAAGTGGACTACTGGACGCCCCGGCTGTACACTGGCGGGTTGGCGTCGGTCGGTGATAACAGCACGGGGATCCGGGTGATCGGTATCGATCCCCGGCGGGAAGTGGAGGCCACCCGGTTTAACAGAAAGATCACCCGGGGCCGCCTCTTCTCTGAAGAACCGAAGAAAGAAGTACTGCTTGGAAAAGGATTGGCGGAAGTGCTGAAAGCGGATCTCGGCGATGATGCGGTCATCGTCTCCCAGGCAGCGGACGGTTCCATAGCCAACGAGGCGTATGCAGTGATCGGGATTGTCGAAAGCGGCAACCAGATGCAGGATCGGTCTTCCTTTTATTTACACCTGCAGGAGGCACAGGGTCTGTTTGTGCTGCCGGACCAGGTCCATGAGATTGTTGTGGTGGCGGAGAGTGCGGAACACAGTCAGATGCTGGCCCAAACCATTGAGCAGCGCCTGCAGGATGAATCGTTAACCGCCCATCCCTGGATGGAGGTGGCCAAGTCATTCTATCAGGCGATGCGTGCCGATGTTCAGGGGATGTGGATTATGCTCTTTGTCATCATCCTGGTGGTGGCCATCGGCGTATTGAATACGGTACTGATGTCTGTACTGGAGCGAACCCGCGAGTATGGGGTATTGAAGGCCATGGGTACCAGACCAGGAGATATCTTTCAGATGGTGATCTATGAAGTGAGTATCATTGCCATTCTGGGCATCATCATTGGTGCCGGTCTCAGTCTGCTGGTGAATTCCTATCTGGCGCAGCACGGTATTCCATATCCTGCACCGCTGTCAGTGGGCGGCATTGAGGTGAGCACCCTGTACGGTGAGGTGAACAATCGGAGCATGTACATTCCGGCCATTACCGTCTGGCTGACCGCCTTTATTGTCAGCGTGTTTCCTGCGCTGAAAGCGGCGCGAATCGAACCGGCCAGAGCCATGCGAATACACTAAGGAGCATCTGTCATGGGAATATTCATGAAGCTTGCCTGGAGAAATCTGTTCCGGAACAGCCGGCGCACGCTGCTGGCCAGCCTGGCCATCGGGATCGGTCTGGCGGCGTTGATCTTCACCGATGCGTTGATCATCGGTATGGAGGAGAATATGGTGCGGTCCGCCACCGCCACCTTTACGGGTGAGGGACAGATCCATCGGAAAGGCTACCTGGAGACCCGGGAAGTCGAGGCCACCATCAACAATGTGGATAGTGTGAGTGCCTTGCTGCAGCGGGAAGCCATTGTGGAGCATTTCACCAGACGTACCATGACCATGGGCATGATCACTTCCCCGGCGAACGTAAGTTCCATCAGTATTGTGGGTATTAATCCGGCCACAGAACGGCATCTCTCCAGAATTGATGAAGCCATGCAGCAGGGTGAATATTTCACCGCGGAGAATCCCAGAGATATTGTCATTGGCCGGAAGCTCGCCGAGATTCTGGAAGTTGACCTCGGTGATCGGATAGTATTGACCGTTTCGGAGGCGGAAACCGGTGATCTCTCCCAGGATATGTTCCGAGTCTCCGGCATGTATCAGTTTGGTATCCGGGAAATGGATCGGGGGATGGCGTTTATCCGGATTGAAAAAGCCCAGGCGATGCTGGGACTCGAGCACGGAGTCCATGAAATCGCCCTGGACTTCACCGATGCACAATACGGACGGAACGAACAGTCGCCCTTCTGGGAGAAATATTCCCAATGGGGCAATGAAGCCAGGGGGTGGATTAAGGTGCAGCCGGAGCTGGCGGCATATCTGGAGCTTTCGCAGTTCAGCACCTATATAGTGGGGATTATTCTGTTTGGTGTGGTGGCGTTGGGAATTATCAACACACTCTTCATGTCCCTGCACGAACGGATGTTTGAGTTCGGCGTATTGCGGGCGGTCGGAACGCGTCCGTTCGCCATGAGCCGGTTGATCATCTTTGAGGCAGGCGCCCTCTCCATACTCAGCATCGGGGTCGGCATCGTGCTGGGATTTCTGATCACCTATATCACAACCCTCACCGGGATTGACTATACCGGACTGGAATTTCTTGGCGTCACTATCCAGGAACTGATCTATCCCGTTATGGAGCTGCAGCAATTTATTGAATTTCCCATTCTGGTGTTCTTATTCACCACTATTATCGGGATTTATCCGGCCTGGCATGCCGCCCGGATGCAGCCGGCCGAGGCGCTGCGGCGGAGCTTTTAAAGGCAGGAGAATAAAACGGCAAGAATTCAAGAAGACAAGGATATAAGAATGCAAGCATGTCATGCTATAATACAGGCCATGAACAATTGACAACTGACAATTGACAGTCTAAAATGCTCGGAGAAACTTATGGCGACGCAGCAAACCAACAATGTTATCGTCACCGAAGGGATTGAGAAAACTTATGAAGACAACGGGGTGGCTGTCCACGCGGTACGGGGGGTTGACCTCACCATCGGAAAAGGTGAATTCACGGCCATCGTGGGGCCGTCCGGGTCGGGGAAGACCACCTTTCTGAATGTGATTTCCGGACTGGATATTGCCAGCAAGGGCAAGGTCTGGCTGGCGGGGAAGTTACTTTCCGAGATGAGTGGCCGGGAGCTATCGGATTTTCGACGGGATAACATCGGATTTATTTTCCAGGCCTATAATCTCATTCCCGTGCTCACGGTCGAAGAGAATATCGAGTATATCATGCTGCTGCAGGGAGTGTCCAAAGAAGAGCGCCATCAGCGGGTGCTGGAGATTCTGGAAGATGTGGGGTTGACGGGCTACGAGGATCGGAAACCGCCCAGCCTCTCCGGCGGTCAGCAGCAGCGGGTGGCCGTGGCGCGGGCCATGGTGGCCAGACCCTCCATGATTCTGGCGGACGAACCGACCGCAAACCTGGACTCCACTACCGGAGCGGCCCTGCTGGATATGATGCGGGACTTGAACGAAAAAACCGGCATGACTTTTCTCTTCTCAACCCATGATGAACTGGTGATGGAACGAGCCAGAAGAGTGGTTATATTAAAAGACGGAAAAATCGATGCTGACGAACAAAGGAATCCCAAATGAATTCCGGACTACTAACCACATTACTGAAAAGGTATTCTTATCGACTGCTCATAACCCTGTTTGTGTTCTCCTCGTCTGCCGCAGGAGCGAATTCTTCAATCGATTTCCAGGGGTACTACAAAAATTTCTTCGTGGTCTTTGATCCGGCACAGTTTGAAAACGTCCCGGCCGCTTTCCAGCAGAAAACCATGGGGTTGGTGACCAATCGGATCCGGATAGAGATGTCCTATGATCTCAACGAAGCCCTGGATTTCCATGGTGCTTATAATTTCGTGCCCAGAGTACAGGATCAAGCCCTGTTCTCGGAGAATCCGTTCATGATCGACATCGACCCCACCAGATACCGTATAGCCGATTTTGATCAGCGTATGTATCCGAAAACGACAGCCGAGAGTGAGAGCGTCGGTCTGTATCATAACCTGGATAGAGTCTACCTGAGTATGGCCCTGCCCGCTGCCGATATTTATCTCGGTCGCCAGGCCATCGCCTGGGGCAGTTCAAAAGTGATTAATCCCATAGATGTCATCGCGCCGTTCACCTTTAACGAGCTGGATACGGAAGAGCGAATCGGGGTGGATGCGCTCCGGGTGCGAATTCCCCTCGGATTCATGGGCGAGTTCGACGCCGGGTACATCGCCGGTAACAATCTGGATTTCAGCAAGAGCGCGACCTTTCTTCGCAGCAAATTCTATGTGCAGCAGACCGATGTTACCTTGCTGACTGTAGCCTTTCGTGAGAACCTCATGTTCGGGGTGGACGTGGCGCGCTCACTGGGCGGTGCCGGTGTCTGGCTGGAAGCCGGTTACGTGTTCCTCGACGCCTTTCAGGAGAATCGCGCCCTGGCCAACGATTACTTTCGCGGCACGGCCGGAATCGACTACAGTTTCGGCGACGGAACCTATGGATTTGTCGAATATCATTACAGTGAAGCCGGTGTGGAGGAGACAGAAAATTATTACTGGAATCTTTTTCAAAATAAAGCCTACTCAGAGGGGGCGGTATATCTGCTGGGAACCAACTATGTGATTCCCGGGATTGTGTATCAGATCACTCCTTTGATTACGCTCACCGGGCAGGCGATTTATAACGTGGATGATCGATCTGTTTTCCTGGCACCCATCCTGGAATATAATATCGCCCAGGATATCTATATCGGCGGCGGAGCCTTTCTGGGTTTCGGAAAGCATCCGACCGTCGGCGGAATTGAAGTCGGTTCACCGTTCCCGGTGTTCCGATCCGAATTCGGCTCCTATCCCGATATGTTCTATACCACCTTTCGCATTTATTATTGAGTTTCTCTGAGCTGATTGCTTGATAAACTGAAAATGAATAGTACACAGATTCACGGCCCTTCAATCTGTGGTTATCTGTTTTTTCTGTGTTCATCCCCGATAGACCCAACTTCACCAAATCACAGATTTGGGAAGTTCGTAATCGGGGCAGGCTGTGTGCAATTTTTTGAAGTGAAAAGGGATATTCGAACTCTTTTGTTCTTCAAACCTGTTGTGCATCAGGAGATACGGATTTCGGAATTTTTATTTCAGGTTCCCTTTGCTATATTAAGCATCGTTGGAAACACCAAACAAGAGCCATAGACTGAGGAGACAGGGATGAATGTCAGCATCGAGTACTGCAACGCGTGAAACTACTTACCCAACGCCGCCAGTTTGGCGCAAGCAATCCTGAAGACATTCGGAAACGGTATTACCGGTCTCACCCTCATCCCCTCAGGCGGAGGGGTGTTTAAAGTGACACTGAACGAAGAACTGGCTTTTTCCAAAAAACAGCAAGGCCGGTTCCCGGATGATGCCGAGATCATCGCTATGATTCGTGAGCAGGTAGAATAAGTTGAGTGAATCAGAATAAGTATCACGCGCAGAGGCAAAATGTCAGAAGCGGATATCACAAGATTCTCTCGGGCTGAGTATCAGCGCTCACATGAAATATCGAATATGAAATGTGTTTCAGACTTCAGTTAGTATGCAGTTGGAGGCACTATCGATCAGTAGATATAATACTGCAGTGAAGTGACAGTAAAGCGAGGAGAAGGGGCAGGTGCACCTGCATTATCCAATCCCCGGATTTCCTGCGACAGAGTGTCGCTCAGCGGCAGCGGGGCGAATCCATGAATTCTGCTGTGAACAGGAATGGATACTTCCATGGAAGAGACGCGATTACAAAAACTGACGTCCAAAGATAAACGGCTGTTATGGATTGCAGTCGGGATTGCCATTATCTCCGGGGTCATTGCCTGGATATATTTTGACGATGCCTTCCCCGAGGCGAACATCCGGTTCGATGTTGATCGGGATGCCTCCCAAACCATTGCCGGGCAGTTTCTGCATTCTCAGGGTCTGGAAATATCTCCATATCGGCATGCTTCCATGTTTGATTATGATACACAGGCGAAGGTATATCTGGAGCGGGAAGTGGGATTGGAGGAAGCCAATCAGCTCATGGGGGATGCCGTCAAGATCTGGCATTGGAGTCATCGCTGGTATCAGTCCAAACAGAAGGAAGAGTATCAGGTCGATGTCACCCCTCAGGGTGCCGTCAGCAGATTTCAACGTATCATCCCGGAAGAGGCGGAGGGTGCGATCCTCTCCGGGACGGAGGCGGAAGTTCTGGCGAGAGAATTTGTCATCGAAGGAATGAACCGCTCACTCGAACCGTTCACCCTCATCGAGCACTCGGCGGAGAACCTGCCCAACCGCACGGATCATACCTTCACCTGGGAACGGACCGACCTGCTGGATACGGATGCCACGTATCGGTACGAAGTGGTGATCCAGGGGGAACAGTTTGGTGGATTCAGAGAATATCTGAAAGTACCCGAGGCATGGTCCCGCGACTATCAGGAGATGCGATCGGCTAATAGCACCACCGGCATCGTTGATTCGTTTTTCCTGCTGCTTACCATGGTGGCTATGCTGATTATCCTGATTCAGAAGTCCCGGCATGGTGATGTCCGATGGAAGACGGCTTTTATCTTTGGCGTGATTGGTGCCGTGCTGATGCTGGGTTCCCAGCTGAATTCCCTGCCGCTGACTCTCTACCAGTATTCCACCACGGACGCCTACGGTGATTTTATTACCCAGCAGATTTTACTGGCGCTCCTGCAGGCTCTCCTCGCCGGCGGGGGCATCTTCGCCCTCACTGCGGCAGCCGAGCCGCTGTACAGAGAACGATACGGTGAGAAACTCAGTCTCAGCCGGGCCTTTACGCCGAAGGGGATTCAAACCAAACGCTTTTTTATTGCGGTGGTGGTCGGGCTGGTCATGACCTGTTTTTTCATGGCATACCAGACCGTATTCTACCTGATTTCCTCCAAATTCGGGGCCTGGGCACCGGCGGATGTGCCATACTCTGACCTGCTGAACACGGCCGTCCCATGGATCTTCGTGCTGCTGATGGGCTTTTTCCCGGCAGTGTCTGAGGAGTTTATGTCCCGCATGTTCTCGATTCCGTTCCTGGAAAAATATCTGAACGTACGATGGCTGGCTATTGTGATTCCTGCGCTGATCTGGGGTTTCGGCCATGCAGGATATCCCAATCAGCCGTTTTATATCCGGGGCCTGGAAGTCGGTATCGCCGGGATTTTTATCGGAGTACTGATGCTCCGATTCGGAATCATTGCGACCCTGATCTGGCACTATACGGTGGATGCATTGTATACGGCGTTCCTCCTCTTCCGCAGCGGTGATACCTACTACATCATTTCCGGTGGTATTTCCGCAGGGATTATGCTGGTACCATTGATTGTAGCAGTCGTGCTGTATATGAAGAACGGGGGGTTCCGGCCTGCTGACGAGTGTATTAACCAGGCGGAGGGCGTGGCCTCGCCTCAACCCAAATCCCCGCCGCAGCCACTGCGAATCATCTATGAACAACTCTCCCTTCGGAGGATCGTGATCGGATCGCTGGCGGCGGTTGCGGTGGGCTGTGCCGTGCTCCTGCCCGGGGAGAATCCTGCCGATTTCGTGAACGTTAAGCTGACGAAAGGAGAGATCCGGCAAAAAGCCGATACCTGGCTTGCGCAGCAAACGGATTCCGTTGATGCGTATATTGCGGCAATTACCATTCAGGAGACCGGCCAGAGCAGAAACATGAAATATCTGCTGGAACACACCACCGTGGATTCCACCCGGAGGATCCTGCGGGAATTTCTCTACCCGTCTGTCTGGAATGTCCGGTATTATAAGCCGCTGGAGAAAAAAGAATACCATATCCAATATAATCCCGATACCGGGGACATGGTCGCCTTCCGGCAGAGGCTCCCGGAAGCGGCCCCGGGTGATTCGCTGAACCAGGAAGCCGCTGTCGATTCTGCGGTGAATTATTTAATCGCCAGCGGGATCGATACCACCAACTATGCGCTGCGGACTGTCGAGCAGGTGGCCAGACCGAACCGGCTGGATTATAACATGACTTTTGAAGGGAAGGAGACCTTCTGGCCCAGTATCGATGACGGGAAGCCGCTCCTGCAGATGGAGATCCACGGCAATACAATCGGCAGATTTGCCCGGGGATATCATCTTCCGGAAGAGTGGACCAGAACACGCACCGCACAGACACTGGGTCGGACCGTACGAAATATCGGACGTATCGTGGTGTTCTTGATTTTCGGTATCAGCGGGCTGGTGTTATTTATCCGGCGGATCCGGCAGGAGGATTCCTTCACCTGGAAAACCCCGTTGATTGTGGGTGCCGTCGGGTCTGTCCTCGGTCTGCTCCTTTCCGTGAACAACTGGAATACCATTCTCAGCGGGTATATCACCACCATCCCATGGAGCCAGTTTCAAACCATTATGATCGTCTATCTGGTTATCGGAGGCCTCGGGGTGGGAGGTCTACTGCTGCTCGGAACGGCGCTCAACCGATTATACTTTCCCGGCAGTCTCATGGCCTGGAAGGCCCCGGAGCGATACCGGTTTTCCAGAGATGCCCTGATTATTGTGCCCATGGCCATCCTGGGATTTTTAGGGATTGAACATCTTCAGACCTGGCTCCGACTCCAGTTCCCGAATATCGCCATCTTTCCCATCGATGGGCTGCCCGGCGTACTCGACACCTACCTCCCGGCATTTTCTGTAGTGGGCTCGGCGGTCATTCGTGGTGCTATCTATGCCATTGCTCTGGGATTGTTTGCTATTCTGTGGACCCGGTATTTCATGCACTGGGCTCTGAAGGTGCTGGTCGTGATACTGGTGCTGCTGACTCTGGTCCCACCGAATACGCTGACCACTGCTGAGTGGGCACTGCAGGCCGGCATATCCGCTCTGCCGCTCCTGTGGTGGGGCATCGTCTGGGTATTCTTTCTCCGCAATAATTATCTGGGATATATCATGATACCGATCGGTGTCGTGGGCCTGGCCGGAGGGTTGGACCTGTATAATCAGAACAGTCAGCCGTATATCATTCAGGGCATGGTAGTGTTTGTCGTATTTGTGTTGTTGTGGTTCTGGACGCTGGCGGATGCCTTCCGGCATCGGGATGCCATCCGGACCTTCGAATCCGCCGAACCTCTGGATTCGCAGGAAGATACCCGCAAACCGGGAGATGATGAATAGCGGCAAATATACCTGAGACCTAAGTTGAGCGATTTATGGAAATAAATCGCTCAATTTGGGTGAGAGTTAGAAATACGGAATGTGGCACACTGGACCGCCGGGAGTCTGCCGGGAAACGCTCCGAATAGATTCGGTGGAATATGTCATGAGGAGCCTATCTCCATCTTGTTTGCGAAAAATGTAGAATATAGAACCGTTTGTTCATGACCTGAAGGAGAGCGCCTGTGAGCTGGTTCAATAAGCTGATTGTGAAACTCATGCCCTTGGCTCCCAGACTGCTCGTGGCTCAGGTGGCAAAGCGGTATATCGCCGGGGAAACCCTGGAGGCGGGAATCCAAAAAGTCTCTGAACTCAACGGGCGGGGATTTCTGGCTACCATGGATGTCCTGGGCGAACAGATCACCAGCAGAGAAGAGACGCAAAAGCCGATGCGGCTCTATCGTGAACTCATCCGGGAGATTCAGAGACACCCGGAGCTGAAGACGGGCCTCTCTGTGAAGCTCACCCAGATGGGATTGAATATCGATACGGAGTTCTGCTGGGAGAATTTGCGCCAACTCATTGAACTGGGGCGGGCAACCGGATTGTTCATACGCATCGATATGGAGGATTCCGGCGTGACCGCCGACACACTGGACCTGTTTGAACGAAGCCTAAAAATCTATGATAGGATGGGTGTCGCAATCCAGGCATATCTGCGTCGCTCGGAAAATGATATGAAGCGGCTCATCCGGCTTGGCGCCAACGTGCGTATTTGCAAAGGGATCTATAATGAGCCACCCGGGATCGCTTTCCAGGAACGGGAGGAGATCCGGCAGAATTTCATCAAACTCGGAAAGATGCACCTGAATGCCGGAAAATACCTGGCTCTCGCCACCCATGACCAGTACCTCATCGATCATTTCAGGACGTATATCGGGAACAAGCGAATCCCCGCAAGCCAATTTGAATATCAGGCCCTGCTGGGAGTTCCCATTGATGAAATCCTGACCCGGCTGGTCGAAGAGGGAAACACTGTCCGCATCTATATACCCTTCGGTGATGACTGGTATGCCTATAGTTCCCGCAGATTGAAAGAAAATCCGGATATCGCAGGTTACATCATGAAGGATTTCTTCAAACATGCTCCGATTTCTTCAGGATAACAGGAGTTCAAGAACTCAAGAAGGCAAAAATCCAGTAGGCAGAAGTGAAAAGTGAGAAGTGAAAATCCTTCCCCCCCTTCAAGGTTGGTTTTGTAATCGGATATTTTAGATGGAGCAGGGAACCCACTGCAATTCCTTATTCAGTTACCTTCTGCATGCTGCGGGTGAACAAAATTGTTTTACCGTTATTCCATATTCTCACAGCATATGGTACACAACCTGTATGCATCGGGCTCTGGGCTACTCTACGAGTACCGTATGGCTCCTTACGTTGATATCCTTTACTTCTGCCTTTTGCTCCAAAGGAGTCCCTCCGGGACCTTCTCACTGTTCACTTCAAACAATTGACTATTGACAGCTGCCAATGAACCATAAACAAAAGGAAATCAGAAAGGGGTAACCAGTGAACCTTGATGTGCAGCAGTGGCTCCCCGCGGATTTTTTCCGGGAGAATCGCCGAAGATTCATGCAGCAGATGGATCAGGGCAGTATTGCCGTGTTTCACGCGGCCGAACCGGTGATTGTGAGTGCCGACCAATTTCATCATTTTATACAGTCTCCCAACTTTTTTTATCTGACCGGCATCGAAGATCCCGGCTGCATACTCATGCTCCATCCGGAGAGCCGGAATGAGGAACGGGAGACGTTGTTCATTCCGGAACCCGATCCGAACCGGGAGGTCTGGACCGGTACAATGCCGGACAAGGAGGAGGTGAGTGAGATTACCGGTGTCGAAAAAGTACAGTATATAGAGGACTTCGAAGGAAAATTCATCACCGAGCAGGAACCGCTGGAGTACCTTTATACCGACTATGAAGATGAGGGATTTCGGTATCCCACCTCAAAAAGCGGGGACTTCAGAAGGAAGGTGCAGACCCAACTCCCGGGTCTCCGGATTCAAAAAGCCAATCCCATTCTGACTGATCTGCGGCGTATCAAATCGCCTCCGGAAATCACCTTGATCCGCAAGGCAGTGGAGATCACCGGGGAAGCCCTGCGGGCTCTGTGGAGGGACTGCCAGGCGGATCTCTGGGAATACCAGCTGGAAGCCGTTCTTGCGTACCACTTCATCCGGAACGGCGCCCGGAATTATGCCTTCGAGCCGATTGTTGCCTCCGGATTGAATTCCACTGTGTTGCATTATGTGGATAATGATGCAAAAATGGAAGACGGCGCGCTGCTTCTCACCGATGTGGGTGCGAAATTTCTGCACTATTGTGCTGATATTACACGAACTATCCCGGTGAACGGCCGGTTTGCCGACCGGCAGCGTGCGGTGTACCAGGCAGTCCTGGATGTCCAGAAGTCGCTGATCCGGTCCGTGCAACCAGGTATCCATGTGGATGAATTAAATCGAAAGGCCAGAGACCTGATTGGAGACAAGCTCATTGATCTGGAATTGATTGGTGCCAGAGAAGAAGTGAGCAAATATTATATGCACAGAGTGAGTCATTTCCTGGGACTGGATGCCCATGATGCCGGCACCTACACCGGAGCACTGGAGCCCGGATGTGTGCTCACTATCGAACCTGGCATTTATATCCGGGAGGAGGCGCTCGGGGTCCGCATCGAGGACGATCTTCTGGTCACGGAGGATGGCCATGAGGTGCTGTCCGCATCCATTCCGAAAGAGGTGGATGAGCTCGAGGAAATGGCGGGAGGGTAATTCAAAATTCCAATATTCCAAAATTCAAAAGTGCAAAAGAGACAAGAAATCAAGATTTCAAGAATCAATATCCAATACCCAATACTCAAAACTTCAATATTCCAAATCCACACCTCCCGGCCCCGGACATATGGATGGGAGTTTGGATTCGAAAGAAATATCCCAGGGGTGCGACGAAGTACTCCCAAACTCCGATTATCTGACGGTCGTTTCTTGTGAGTACTTGTCAGCACTTCATTCCCTCCTATGTGAAACTTCGTGTAACTGCTGTTTTCAATAATACTCAGACGTTCTGCCACTACCCTTGGACGAAGGGACAACCCCTTTCTCTGCTGGTATAGCCTGCCGCTCATCTGTCATTTCCGGGCAGTTGACTACTACTGACAGTTGACGGTTGACAAATCACTGCTTTTCCGGTATTGATTTGTTTTGATCCATTTTCTTATTTATAATCGCTGGTGATAGAGGAGAACTCGTCTGTGGAAATCAACAACCGTCTTTATGATTGGTTCATGTATCCACTGGAAGTCTGGCGTCTGGCGCGGATGCGCCGGGAGATTGTGCGGGCGATTCCGGGACGGTGTGTGCTGGAGATTGGGATCGGGACCGGTCTGAACCTGCGGCATTATCCGGACTCCATGCAGGTGGTTGGTATTGAGCCGTATTACGATAAACTCACGTATTCACGGGAACGACATCCCGGGCTGGAGAATATTTTCTATGTCCAGGCAGATGCCCAGGAACTGCCGTTCACAGATCACCATTTCGATGCTGTCATCGGCACCCTGGTCTTCTGTACCATTCCCGATCCGGTGCAGGCGTTCAGAGAGATCGAACGGGTGATCAAACCGGCGGGGTATATTCGAATTCTGGAGCACGTCCGGATTGCGCATCCCCTCTGGGGAAAGTTGCAGGATCTGCTGACCCCGGTCTGGAAGCCCGTGGCAGGCGGCTGCCACCTGAACCGGGAGACTGATAAAATTGCGCAATCCGCCGGGCTGGTTGTGAAATCCCGGAAATCCTTTTTCCAGCACGCCGTACTGGACCTGGAATTAGCGACAAGCGGAACCACGAATTTCACGAATTTACACAAAAAAAACCGCCCGTAAGTTAGGTTTATCAAGAGGCAGGTTAAAGGGCCAACCTGTCGCAGATATCTTCCATGGAAATTTCTCACGGATGTGGTACGATTTTGACGCTTTCACCTCCTTGGATTCATCCAGGCAAATAGGGAGCACGGGCTGGTTCGGATACATGACCAATCTGGGAGCTATCGAGCATTGCAATCTGTGGAAAGAATAACTCCTTTTATTTCTCATCAGTTGTAACAATATTAATATTCTTCGCTTTATAAAGAAGACTATGATAAAATGGAGAGTATGGTGAAATGAAGCATGGGGATTTTTCATGAACCGAGTCAGTGTTTTCTTTTTCAGTCTTGTTTTTTCATTCCTTTTATTCTGCCCGTCAAACGCCTTTTCCAGTGAAGAGGCCCAGCCGGATACGATCAATCATGTGATGCGAGATGCACCCAGAGTCTTTGTGGATTGTCCGTTCTGTGATATGGATTATGTGCGCCGGGAGGTGAATTTTGTGAATTACGTCTGGGAAAGAAAGAATGCCCAGGTACATGTATTGGTCACCACCCGGTCCACCGGTGGTGGCGGCACAGAGTTCACACTTTATTTCCTCGGGCAGCAGAGATTCGGTGGCATGAATGATACTCTCAAATATGCCTCCCGGGAATCGGACACCATGTATGAAGTCAGGGAAGCGCTGATTCGGGTATTCAAACAGGGCTTGATACAATATGCCTCCAGGACGCCGGTATCTGAATATCTCTCGATCGGTTTCGATCGGGAGGTTGAACCACAGGAGATAGAGAATCAATGGAATAACTGGGTCTTTCGTATCCGCATGAGTACCTACCAGCGTGGTCAGGAATCCACCAGCCGGGGGAGCTTATCCAGTTCGCTTTCTGCTGAGCGGGTCACGCATGACTGGAAGATAAATCTGCGTACATACGGCAATTACGATGAGGATCGATTCACCTTTGATGGGGATACCACCGTCAGTATTACCCGGAGTTATGGAACTTATGGGCTGTTGGTGCGGAGCATTACCGAGCATTTTTCCGCGGGAATCAGTGGGAGGATCCGATCCTCTACTTATAGCAATATTGCGCTTTCGACCAATCTGTATCCGGGAGCTGAATACAATATCTTTCCCTACAGCGAGTCTGATACCAGGGAACTGCGAATTCAGTATAGCCTGGGACCGATTTACAATGAATACATTGAAGAGACAATTTTCGGAAAAACCTCCGAACTACTTTTCAGACAAAACCTTGAGATCGCTCTGGATCAGACCCAACCCTGGGGCAGTATGTCTGTCTCCCTGGACTATTCCAGCTATCTGCACGATTTTTCCAAAAATCAACTTTCCTTTTCAGGTAATGCGAACATTCGTATTTTCAAAGGATTCAGCTTGAATATGTTTGGTCGGTATTCTTTTATTCACGATCAGATTAATCTTCCCAGGGGAGAAGCAACACAAGAGGATATTCTGCTGCGCAGACGGGAACTGGCAACAGGATTCCAGTATTACGGGCGCATCAGTCTGGAATATGCGTTCGGAGCGATTTCCAACAACATCGTGAATCCCCGGTTTGGAGGATCGGGCGGTGGCATCATTTTTTACTAACCCGAATCATTCATAAACCCCACAAGAATAGCGCGTCCCAACGGGATCTCATCGAGGCAGATATACACGAAAACAGCGGATGACTACAGATGTGAAAAAGAAGCATGTTCCGGCACCATGTCCGCCCGAGCGATTGTGGGCCGGCATGGCAGGAGAACAGCGTGCTATTTTTTATGAATTATTCAGGCTAACTTCTTTGAAAACCATGGATTCCAGTCGAAGATGGACACATAAGCGCTTGCGGACGGCAGATAGTTTCTGTAGCGCAATATCCGGGTAAATACCAGGGGCTGAGGAGAGGAGGAAATAATTCCTGCAGTGGTGGTGGACCAGGAGAGAGGCTCGTCTCCATCAGCGGCACACCTGTAATCCGGATTAACCGGAATGAACGACGATTGCTTCTCATACTCCGGCTCCGGTGGGCTTTTGGCTTGAATCTCCCGGATGATCTTGTTAAAGTGCATTATTCTTGCTTTGACAAATGGACTGCCGGTCAGAGAAGTGCCAGGATTAGCGAGCGGCGCTGCAAATCCTATGAATACATCACATGAGGGAAGAATTATGGACAATCAATCAAGACGTGATTTCCTGCGAACTATGGCCTTGGGGAGCGTGGCGTTCATGCTGCCAGGTTGTTCCGGGAACTACAGACGGGCGGAAAGGCCTAATATTCTGTTTATCATGGCGGATGATATGGGCTACGGAGACCCGGGATGTTATAATCCGGAGTCGGAAATCCCCACTCCGAACATCGACCGGCTGGCCAGGGAGGGTATGCGGTTCACCGACGCCCATGCGCCCGGTGCCGTGTGTGTTCCTTCACGCTATGGACTGCTCACCGGCCGCTATCCGTTCCGGATGACCCGGGAGCCCGGCGAAAGCCTGATCATCCCGGACCGCATGACCCTCGGGACACTGCTTCAACAGCACGGATATCACACCGGCTGCGTGGGGAAATGGCATCTGGGGTTCGACGGCGGTACCAGGTTAGACAGAGACTTCAGCAAGCCCATGCGGGGTGGACCGGTGGATCGGGGATTCGATTATTACTTCGGGATCCCTGCGTCTCTGGATATTCCGCCGTATTATTATATTGAAAATGACCGGGTCGTGGAGCCACCCTCCGATCATATCGGAGCCAATTACAGCGAAGGGTGGAGTCCCATTCAGGGTGCTTTCTGGCGGGAAGGTGGAATCGCCCCGGGTTTCACCCACCGGGAGGTGCTGCCCAGATTCGCCGATAAGGCGACCGCCTTTCTGGAACAGCACAGTCAAAATACCCCGGATCAACCCTTTTTCCTGTATCTGGCGCTGGCAGCTCCCCACACACCCTGGCTGCCCGGAGAAAAATATGAAGACTCCTCCGGTGCCGGTATGTACGGGGATTTCGTCGTCCACGTGGATGCTGCTATCGGCCGGGTGCTGAACACTCTGGAGGAGCTTGGACTGGAGCAGAATACACTGGTTGTTTTTACCAGTGATAACGGTCCGGTCTGGTATGACGATGATGTGCAGGAATTCCGGCATGATTCCGCCGGGATGTTGCGGGGGATGAAGGGCGATATCTGGGAAGCTGGTCACCGCATGCCGTTTATCGCCCGCTGGCCGGGCCGGATTCGGCCGGGGAGCGAGAGCGCCGAAACCATCTGCTTAACCGATATGCTGGCGACCTTTGCCGGGATACTCGGCGAGAGATTGCCGCCGGAGGCCGGAGCGGACAGTTACAATATCCTGCCGGTACTGCTGGAAGAAGAGTATGAAAAACCGCTCCGGGAGGCGACTGTTTTCTACTCCTCCCGCCGCTTTTTCGCCATTCGTCAGGGGAAGTGGAAACTCATCCCGCATCGTGGAAGCGGCGGCTTCTCTGAACCCAGGGAATTTGAACCCGGTCCCGGAGAACCGGAAGGCCAGCTCTATGACATGGAAACGGATCCGGGAGAGACCACCAACCTGTATCAGGATCGCCCTGAGGTGGTGAAGCGGTTGTCATCGCTGCTCGAGAGATCCCGGGAACAGGATCGCAGTGTTAACATAAAGTGAATGTCTCTCTGAATACAGTGCTGAATATTCTGCTTATTATTCTGTTCTGAGGGGAGTGGTAAAAAAGCAGTGCACAGACATCCAATGAGGATAGCAACTTAGTAAATTTCTCTGTGATCATAGCTTTTATCCTGAATGATATCATTATATAACACCCGATGAGAATGAAAAAGATATCCGATGAAACCGAGTTAGAGGATCTTCTTTCCGAGCCGTACCCGGAGGATATCGAATTCGCGCAATCCCTGGAAGGTGATATCATAATATTGGGTGCCGGCGGGAAAATGGGGCCCACCCTGATACAGCGCATTTGCAGAGCAAAAGAGAAGGCCGGCGCTTTCTGGAAGGTTTATGCAGTCTCCCGGTTCTCAAGCTCCGCGGCCAGAGAGAGAATCGAGGCGGCCGGGGCGGAAACCATCTCCGCTGATCTGCTGGACGAAGGACAGGTGACGGCATTGCCTGCGTGCCCCAATATCATCTATATGGTCGGTATGAAATTCGGAACCTCCGGGCAGGAGCCGCTGACCTGGGCCATGAACGCGTATCTGCCTGGCCGGGTGGCGGACCGGTTTCCCGCTTCCCGGTTGGTGGCCTTTTCCACCGGGAATGTCTATCCGCTGGTGCCGGCGGAATCCGGAGGTTCCAAAGAAACCGACCGGCCGGATCCGGTTGGGGAGTATGCCCAATCCTGTCTGGGACGTGAACGGATATTGCAGCACTTTTCCATCAGAAATAACACTCCCATGTGCCTCCTGCGCTTGAATTATGCGGTGGAGGCGCGCTACGGAGTTCTCCTGGATATTGCCCTGAAAGTCTATCAGGAACAGCCGGTTTCTCTGGAGACGGGATACGTAAACGTCATATGGCAGGGCGACGCCAATTCCGTTGCGTTTCGATCCCTAAATCTGTGCACCAGTCCGGCTGAGATCCTGAATGTCACCGGGCCCGATATTCTGTCGGTCCGCTCCATTGCCGGGGGCTTCGGGGAGCGGTTTGGCAAAGAGCCGGAATTCTCAGGCGAGGAACAACCCTCCGCCTTGCTGAACGATGCCGGCCACTGCCATGAATTGTTCGGTCTGCCAAGGATCAGCGTGGAAGAGGTGATGGACTTGATTGCCCGGTGGATTACCATCGATGGGAAAATTCTGGAAAAACCCACCAAGTTTGAAGTACGGGACGGAAAATTTTAGCCATGGCAGAGCTCGCCGCACTCAGAAAGCGATTGCTTGAGGGACTGGTTATCCCGGCTCATCCCCTGGCACTCAATGCTGACAGACGGATTGACGAACGCCGGCAGCGGGCGCTGAGCCGGTATTATCTGGCGGCCGGGGCGGGCGGACTGGCGGTCGGCGTGCATACCACCCAGTTCGAGATTCATGCCGAGGACGTGGGATTATATGAGCCGGTGTTGAAGCTGGCAATGGAAGAGGCCCGACAATTAGCCGGCCGGGGCGGAGACCAACCAGTCATGATAGCGGGAATAGTTGGGAGGACCGGGCAGGCCGTGAAGGAAGCAGGAATCGCCAGTGAAATTGGATACGATTGCGGGTTACTGAGCGTCTCAGCTTTCAAAGATCGGCGCGATGAAGAGATCCTGGAACACGCCGCAAAAGTGGCGGAGATCCTGCCCCTGTTCGGGTTCTATCTGCAGCCCGCCGTGGGAGGACGGGTGCTCTCGTACGACTTCTGGCGCCGGTTCGCCGAGCTCGAGAACGTGGTGGGAATAAAAATTGCCCCTTTTAACCGCTACCAGACCCTGGATGTGGTCCGGGCAGTGGCGGAAAGCGGACGACGCGGTGAGGTCGCCCTCTACACCGGGAATGATGATACCATTATTATAGATCTGCTGACTCCCTTTCCTTTCCAAGGGATACAAATTGCCGGCGGTTTACTTGGGCAGTGGGCGGTGTGGACCAGACAAGCGGTGGAGCTGCTGGAGCGTATCAAAAAGGTTCGGGCTGCCGGCGACTCCATTCCGGCGGATCTCCTCCGCCTGAACGCGGAACTCACCGACGCCAATGCCGCTCTGTTCGATCCCCGGCATCAGTTTGCCGGATGCATTCCGGGGATTCACGAAATTCTGCGGCGCCAGGGCCTGCTGACAGGACGCTGGTGCGTGAATCCCGACGAGCAATTGTCGCCGGGACAGCTGCAGGAAATCGACCGGATCTGTGAGGCGTATCCACACCTGAACGATGACGAATTTGTTGCGGCACATCTGGATGAGTGGCTGTCCTGAGTTGAGACCGGAGGAATGCGCGTGAAAGACTTTCTGAAACCGTTGAAGGTGCTGGGCCCTGCCCTGGTGCTGGCCGCTGTGGTACTGGGCCCGGGCAGCCTGACTTTGAGCACCATCGCCGGAAGTCTCTACGGCTATCAATTGCTGTGGATCCCGGTAATCGCCACCGTTTTTATGCTTGTCTACACCTGGATGTCCGCGAAGATCGGGCTGGTAACCGGACAGACGCTCTTTCAGGTCAGCCGGACGAAGTATGGCTCAATAGTCACCGGCCTGGGCGGCCTGTTCGGCTTCCTGGCCATCCTGGCATTCCAGGCCGGCAACACCGCTGCCATCGGATTCGCGGTGCAGGCATTTCTGGGCCTGGACGTCCGCCTCTGGGCGTTGCTGTTCTATCTGCTCGCCCTCGGATTGATTTTCATGCAGGACCTGTACCAGAAACTGGAACTGCTGGTCAAATTTTTTGTGGGCATTATGATTCTCTCATTCTTCGGTACCCTGATTGTGGTAGGCGTGGATGCGGACCAGGCGCTGCAGGGATTACTCCCCGGATTCCCCGATACGGAAGCCATCTTCCTGGGTCTCGGCATGGCTGCGACTACCTTTCCCGTTGTGGCGGCAGTCTACCAGACGTATCTGATGCGGGAAAAGCGGTGGGGAGTGGAGAATCTCCTGGATGAAAGCTATGAGAGCTTTCTGGGGATCCTCATATTGGGTGCCATTGCCACGGTGATTCTGCTCACCAGTGCCGGTGCCATTCACGGTGTGACCGACCCGGTCTTTTCGGCCCACGGAATGGCTCTGCAACTGGAACCGCTGGCAGGACCGGCGGCGTTTTATCTGTTCACCATCGGGTTCTTTTTCGCCAGCCTGTCTTCGATGATCGTCAATCCGTTAATCGGAGCCACCCTGCTGGTGGACGGCTTCAATTACGATGCTTCTATTAACGGCCGGCCGGTGAAAATCTGGACCGCCTTTGCTCTCACCATCGGACTGGCCGTGGTCCTGATATTCCGGGAATCCCCCATCGAAATCCTCCGGGTGGCCCAGGCTATGACCGTCATTGCCTTCCCCATTCTCGGGTTTCTGGTGCTGGCCATTGCCAGTGATAGCGAGGTCATGCAGGAATACAGGAACTCCCTCCGGACCAACATCCTGGGTGCGCTCGGCTATCTCACCATCCTTGCAATTGTGTTCAATTATCTTCGATCAGTAGTGAACACTTTACAGTGAAGCAAAAACATTCAGAAGAATTAGATTGTAATCCGATTGTGCAATAGTATGTTGTTGTGCTTCATCAAGTTTCGATTTGCTAGATATGAGACCACTATAGAAGCCACAGCCTGCCCCGATTAAATCGGGGAATGAACACGAATTATATAAAAAAATTTAAGAAATAAACATATAATTTGTAATAAAATAACATGACTATTAAATTACCTCAGTAAAGAGTCACCTGATTGCGCTCCCGACCAG
>CAYPST010000075.1:10094-20580 GCA_964413425.1 uncultured bacterium | reverse complement strand
ATCGACAAAGAAAATGTTCGAAGAATGCCTTCGGCATACGTTTTCACCTCCCCGAGAACTGCGTCGGGACGTTCCGCACCCAGTCGGTGAAAACACACATTTTCTAAGTCGGGGTTTTCCCTAAGTACAGCGATACTTTGCGAACCTCGGATCGCTCAACTTAGGAAAAATTTGATCCTGGTATTTTCACTGGTATTCTCTATTTTTTCTTTGTATATCTTCTCCTCGATGAGGAGCCGAGCGTTGAATCTGACAGTGAGCGGACAGGAAAGAAATACTATGCGAACTGAACAGGCAGCCAGCCGAGACGTTTTACCTCTTCTAACAGCCATCGTTCTGGCACTTGCTTTATTCATTCCATGGCAGCATTTGTCGGCCCGGCAGGAAACCACAGACCAGATATGGTTCGGGGATGGCACTTACCTCGAGGGACCGGAGATCAATATATATGTCAAACGAATCAATCAACCCATTACCATCGATGGTGTGCTGAGTGATCCGGCCTGGGATCAGGCCGATGCCTATGACAACTACTTTTTCCAGCAGGAACCGCACGACCGGGAACCCTCCGGTCAAAAAACCCGGGTGATGGTTCTGCAGGACGACGACTTTCTCTATTTCGGGATGCAGGCATATTACGACAGTCCGGATCAGATATTTGCGTCAGCCATGCGCCGGGATGCCGGTTTCGGCACGGACGATATCCTGGAGCTGCTCATCGATACTTTCGGCGACAACCGGACCAGTTATGCGTTCGGAACCACCCCCCTGGGCTCCAAGATTGACGCGATTATCTCGGATGAGGGCAATCATATTAATCAGAGCTGGGACTGTGTGTGGTATTCCGAAACACAGATCAATGATCAGGGGTTTGCCGTTGAAACGGCTATCCCCTTCAAATCCCTCAAATACCGGGAAGGAGATGAAGTGCGATGGGGATTGAACATTACCCGGGAAATCAAATACAGCAATGAGGTGACCTATCTGGTTCCGATCCCGCGGGGATTGGGTCACAATGGGAAGTTCAGAGGATCGCTGTATGCGAATCTGATTAATATCCATCCACCGGAGCCCGGGCTTAATCTGGAGTTGCAGCCCTACGCGAGGGGAGAGAGCACCAGAATTTACGATCCGATTAAGGAACGAAACACCAGGGGGGATGCTGGACTGGATGTGCGCTATCAGATTACACCACAGATGACGCTGGATCTGACCTACAATACCGACTTTGCCCAGGTGGAAACCGATGAGGAAATTGTCAACCTGACGCGTTTTAATATCAATCTGCCTGAGAAGCGGGAATTCTTTCTGGAGAGTGCCGGAATGTTTACGTTCGGGACCGGTGCACGGGCCGGAGGATCCCTGGTGGGCATCCGCACCGGTTCGGATTTTCTGCTCCTCAATTCGCGTACCATCGGGATCGAAAAGGGACAACGGATCCCTTTGTACGGAGGTGCCAAGATCGCCGGCCGCACCGGAGATTTCTCCATCGGTGGGATGAATTTGCAGAGCAAAGAGACCACACTGCGGGACGGGAGTGTGGTGCCTTCGACCAATTATACGGCAGTGAAAGTAAAGCGGGACCTGTTCACCAACTCCAATGTTGGCGTCATGATGCTGAACAAACAGTCCGGACCGGAAGAATATAACCGGGCAATCGGCACCGATGCGTTTTTCGCTTTTTCTCCCCAGGTGATGGTAAACGGTGCGGTTGCCAGGACTTTCTCACCCGGAATCGTTACCAGGGATTGGGCAGGGAATGCCGGTGTAGTCGTGAACACCGAATGGCTTGACATGTCCTTGAGGCACGCCTTTATCGACTCCTTGTTCAATCCGGAAATGGGCTTCGTCCAGCGCGGAAACCTGCGGAATACGGAAGGCGCCCTCAGCCTGACCCGATGGATAAACAGCCGGCATCTGAAAAGTATTGCCCTCATTACCAGCATGGAGTATATCACGAACCATCGGAACACGTTGTTAAGCCGGGAAACTGATATCGAATTCTGGGTTACCGGCAAGAGCGAAGATATGCTTCGATTGGAAACCGATCTGGAATATGAATATCTGCCCACCGATGATTATATCCGAAATATTCGGATAGACAAGGGGAGGTACAAAACCAGAACCCACCGGATGACGTTAAATACCTATCGATCACGACCGATTTCCGGGAGTATCAGCTACGAGTGGGGGTCGATGTTCGGTGGGTATGGCCGGGGATTTGGCCTGACAGCCGATACCAAATTCAGCAGGCACTTTAATGTGGATCTCTCCTACAGTCATAATACTCTTGATTTGCAGAACGGTGCTCTCACTGCCAATATTCTCTCAACCCGGTTCAATTATTCGTTTACCACCGAATTGTTTGCCAAAGCGTTCCTCCAGTGGAACGATGCCGACCACCGGATTTCAACCTATTTTCTTGTGGACTGGATTTATCGACCGAAGAGTCATCTCTATCTGGTCTATCGGGATACCAGGAATACGCTCCTCAGCAGGTTCGACAATTTCCGGGATCGGACTATCCAGCTGAAGCTGACCTATCTGTGGTCGTTGTAGGTGAGGAAGTCCGGTTCTGTCCGGGAAGACATTCCTCCTGGAAATGAGATGTCATATTTGTACATTAACACTCTTAAACAACGTACTGTGCACCTGGAGCAAGATACGCACATAACCAGAAGGAGGAGAGTCCATGTCGAAAATTATTCTCATCACGGGAGCAAGTACCGGTATTGGAGCGGAAGCCGCCAGAACACTGGCTCCGGACAACCGGATCATTGTTCATTATAACAGTTCCGGGGAGGCTGCTGAAGAGGTCGCGGAAGCGGTCAAGGCAAACGGCGGGATCGCTCATCTGATGCAAGCAGATCTGTCAACCGAACAAGGTGTCCGGAAATTGTTCGAACTTATCGACGCCGATTTCGACCACCTGGATGTGCTTATTAATAATGCCGGCAGCTTAATTGAGCGGAAATATGCCGATGAACTGGAATGGGAGTTGATGGAACGGACCTTTCGTTTAAATGTGTTCTCTGTCATGAAATTAAGTTCCCTGTGCATCCCTTTATTACAGAAGGGAACCGATCCCAACATCGTTAATCTCACCTCCATAGCCATGCGGCACGGGTCGCCGTCGTCAACTATCTACGGGGCATCGAAGGCGGCACTGGATTCCTTTACCAGGGGATTGGCCAAAGAGCTGGCCCCGGATGTCCGGGTGAATGCCGTGGCTCCCGGAGTCATCGAAACCCCGTTCCATGAGAAGTTTTCGGACACTGAGCGCATGAAAGGCTTTGCCGAATCGACTCCCTTGAAACGCAACGGGAAAGCCCATCATATCACCAGTGCTCTCCAATTCCTCATCGAAAATGACTTTACAACGGGGGAAACCATCGACGTGAACGGTGGATTATTCATGCGTTAGAGAAACCTCTCATCGTTCCTGTATTTTGAAATCAGTGGGCATGAAAGTGATAATCAAATTATTCCGATAACGCGTCATGACCGCTAACATGGATTCCAGACCATTCAGCTTACTTCTGGCGTATGTGCTCTCTTTGTTCGTGGGAGGGCTGCTGCTCCTTGTCTCGGCGGGCGGGGTATTGCTGCCGGCGATGTATCGGGATTCGGAATTTGTCCTGCCACAGATATTCGGACAAGATCTGATTTCTCTGATTATCGGGGTTCCTCTTCTGATCATCTCACTGATTTACGCCATCAACGGCTCCCAGAGAGGACGCATTCTCTGGATGGGCTCACTGGGGTATGTACTGTATGCCTCTGCGAGCTATCTGTTCGGTATTGCGTACAATCAATATTTTTTATTATATGTCGTCATATTCTCGCTCTCCCTGTTTACGTTTATTGCCGGATTAATGCATATGAACATGGGGTCATTCAGCAAACAATTTGCAACGGAGATCCCGGTGAAATCATTGGCCACCTACTTTTTCCTGGCAGGAGTTCTTCTCATTGTGTTATGGCTGGGTGATATTATTCCGGCGTTGATCGAAGGGAATCTCCCCCGGAGCATCCGGCTGAGTGAGGCGACCACGACTGTAACTTCTGCCATCGATCTGGGCGTGCTTGTGCCGCTATTTTTTCTCACCGCCAACTGGATCTGGTATCGGACCTCCCATGGATATGTCATGTCCGGAATCCTGTTGGTAGTAGCATTGGTAGTGGGACTCGCAACCCTTGCAGGCTTCTTCTTCATGTTCCGTGCCGATCAGCCGCTGGTCGTGGGCCAGGTGATATGTTTCGGATTATTCACCATTTTTGCTCTGTTGCTGCTGATCCACTATATCCAATGCGTTGAACCCGTCACCGACGAAGAGTAAGCTGATACTCTATATTCCGGTAATGCTGTCGAACCGGCTGATTGCGTATCAGGTGCAAAAACAGGATCACTCCGGGGATATGGACATGAGATGTTCCTTCGACACAGCCAGGAGATGCCGGGCAAGTCACAGAATACAGTGACAGGCTCCCAACTCTCCTGTTGGTTTTAGTATGGGTATTTTCTATACTAAATGTATTAATCCTGTGACATGGAACCGACATCTTGGTTACTCTGATATCAAATCTAATACTATTCACACTCGCTTTACTACGCTTACTACGCATTGAATAAACATCGTTCAGGGAGGGTCTTATGCGTCGCTTATGCATGTTTCTGCTTGGGATTGGACTGCTGCTCACCGCCGGGAATCTCCAGGCCCAGGTGGATGCCCGGATGCTGCGGTACCCGGATGTATCCCGATCACATATCACTTTTGTCTATGCAGGTGATATCTGGGTAGTCGCCAGAGACGGTGGAACCGCTCACCGTCTCAGCTCACCAGAAGGACAGGAGATGTTTCCCCGATTTTCACCCGACGGCAGCACCATTGCCTTCAGCGGAAATTACGACGGCAACACGGATGTCTATGCAATTCCTGTTCTGGGCGGGACGCCAACGCGCCTGACCCATCACGGCATGGGCGATCGTATCGTCGACTGGCATCCGGACGGCAGCAGCGTCCTCTATGCCTCCTCCATGGAAAGCGGACGCCAGCGCTATAACCAGTTTTATCTTGCGCCCGCAGAGGGAGGGTTGCCTGACAAACTGCCGGTTCCGTATGGGGAGTTCGGTGCGATTTCTCCTGATGGAAATACGCTGGCGTTTATGCCGATATCACGGGCGTTCCGGACCTGGAAGCGGTACCGGGGAGGAATGGCGCCGGATATCTGGTTCTTTGATTTACGCAATCAGACCTCACAAAATATCACCGATCACCCGGCAAATGATATGCACCCCATGTGGTATGAAGAGACCCTGTATTTTCTTTCGGACCGGGGACCGAACAAACGATATAATATTTGGGCTTATGATCAAGCTACGCAGGAGTTCAGACAGGTGACTCATTTCGAAGATTACGATATTCACTTCCCGGCCATCGGACCGACGGATATCGTATTCGAAGCCGGAGGACAGCTCTATCTGTTGGCACTTCCGTCCGAGGAACATCATGCCGTGGAGGTGAACGTAGTCACGGACAAGGTGGCACTGAAACCGCATACCGAAAATGTCAAGGATCATATTCGGCACGCGTGGGTAGCGCCCAACGGGAAACGAGTCCTGGTGGAAGCCCGGGGCGACGTGTTTTCCCTCCCGGTTGAGCACGGATACATCGAAAATTTAACCCGGAGTTCCGGAGTCGCAGAGCGGACCCCCGCATGGTCCCCTGATGGAAAAAAGGTGGTGTACTGGAGCGACCGAACCGGCGAATATGAGCTCGCCCTCCGAAACCTAAAAAATCCCCGGGAAGAACAGCGACTGACATCGTATGGTGCCGGATTTCAATATCAGCCGTACTGGTCTCCGGACAGCAAGAAACTGGCGTTCATTGACCAGGCGATGATCATCCGGATTTATAATATGGAAGAGGATCAGACAGTCGAAGTTGACCAGGCCCTCTGGATGTATCACGGTGCTCTGGAAAATTTCACTGTGAGCTGGTCGGCAGACAGCCGCTGGCTGGCGTATCACCGCGGACTGGAGAACCAGCACGGGGCGATCTTTTTATACGACACCGATGCAAACCAGCGGCACCAGGTCACGTCCGGATATTATGATGATGCCATCCCGGCGTTCGATCCGGATGGCAAGTATCTGTACTATCTTTCCAATCGCCACTTCAGTCCTTCATATAGTGATGTGGACAATTCATTCATCTATCCGAATACCACGCAGGTCGTGGCGGTGTCCCTTCGTGATGATGTTCCTTCACCCCTGGCTCCGCGAAATGATGAAGTAGAGACGGAAGCGGATGAAGAAGAGGAGCAGGAGAATGGCAATGATGGGGAAGAAACGGACGCTGAAGCACAGCCGGTTGCAATTAATCCGGAGGGTTTTGAGCAGCGGGTAACCGTTTTACCACCCAAACCCGGCAATTACAACAATGTGAATGCCGTAAGCGGCAAGGTCATTTACCACAGGATGCCTCGCACCGGTTCGGGAGAGGAGCAGAAACCTATTGTCTATTTCGATCTGGAAGAACGCGAAGAGCAGATCATTGTTGAAGATGCCGACGATTATATGGTTTCGGCGAACCGGGAAAAGTTGTTAGTTGTTGATAATGGCGCCTTGTATATCACAGATATCGCCTCCGGGCAATCTCTGGAAAAACCCGTACCGACCGGCGAGCTGGAAATGACCGTGGACCCCAGAGCGGAATGGCATCAGATTTTCAATGACGCCTGGCGGCTGCAGCGGGACTATTTTTATGATCCCAATATGCACGGTGTGGATTGGCAGGCTATGCGTGAACGCTACGGCAAACTTATCGACGACTGCTTCACCCGGTGGGACGTGAATTATGTCATCGGTGAACTGATTGCGGAACTGAATGCCTCCCATACCTATCGTGGTGGCGGCGACACCGGGGAAGCGGAAGAACGCGGTGTGGGATATCTTGGCGTGGACTGGGAAGTGAATCGTGGCGCCTACCGGATCGCCAAAATAATTGAAGGCGCACCCTGGGATGCGGAGGTACGCTCACCTCTTGCTATGCCGGATGTGGACGTGGAAGAAGGCGACTACATTCTTGCTGTGAACGGAAGGCCGCTCGATGTGTCACAGGATCCCTGGGCTCCTTTCGAGGGGCTGGCCGGAAAAACCGTGGAATTAACCGTGAATGATAGTCCCGTCATGGATGGTGCCCGCAAGGTCATTGTTGAAACGATGACCAGCGAAACCAGGCTCCGGCATCTGGCCTGGATTGAATCCAGCCGCCGGCGGGTGGAAGAAGCCACCAACGGCCGGGTGGGATATATCTATGTCCGCAGCACGGGTGTCGATGCCCAGAACGAACTGGTACGGCAATTCACAGCGCAGTTTCCCAGAGAGGGCCTGATCATCGACGAGCGGTTTAACAGCGGCGGACAGATTCCGGACCGGTTTGTCGAATTACTGGACCGGCCGCCGCTGGCGTTCTGGGCGGTTCGGCACGGAAGAGACTGGCAGTGGCCTCCGGTGGGGCACTTTGGTCCCAAGGTGATGCTCATCAACGGCTGGAGCGGATCCGGCGGAGATGCCTTTCCGGACTTCTTCCGTAAACGGGGACTGGGACCCTTAATCGGCACCCGCACCTGGGGCGGGCTCATCGGAATAACCGGTGCCCCGCCGTTCATTGACGGTGGAGGAATGACCGTCCCCACTTTCCGGATGTATGATCCCGACGGCACCTGGTTTGCCGAGGGACACGGTGTGGAGCCGGACATCCTGGTGCCGGAAGACCCCGGCCAACTCTCCCGTGGCACCGACGTTCAGCTGGAGCGGGCCATTGAAGAGGTGATGAACCGGATACAACAAAATCCCCCGGCGAAACCGGAACGGCCGGCTTATGAAGATCGCAGCCGATAAGAGTGAATAGCTTTGATTGAGCAAGTTGTTCTCCGGGCGAGTTTCATGCTCATAAATATTATCGCCATTTGCACAGGAGGGTAATTATGACTGTACGACGAACAGCTCATCTTATCACTGGGACATTGCTGCTTTTCCTGTTCTCTTATTCCGTGTTTTTATCCTGTTCCGGAAAACAGCCGCAGGCCCGTATCTCCGGTGAATTGAGGAAGTGGCACACCGTTACCCTGGATTTTCAGGGACCGGAGACAACCGAAACCGACACCATGCCCAATCCGTTCCTGGATTACCGGCTCCAGGTACTGTTTACCGGACCCGCAGGTCAGGAGTATAATGTTCCTGGGTTCTTTGCCGGTGATGGCACCGGAGGAGAAAAGGGGAATATCTGGCGGGTGCGCTTTACACCGGATCAAGACGGCGTCTGGAGCTATGAAGCCGCATTTCACCGAGGCGACGAAATCGCGGTGAGCCTGTTTGATGACGGAGACCCTGTGGGTTTCCATGGAACGCACGGCGAGTTCACGGTGTCCGCATTAGATACCGCGGCGCCCGGATTCCTGAAATGGGGACGTCTGGAATATGTGGGCGACTATTATCTGAAGTTCCGGGACGGAGATTACTGGCTGAAAGGCGGGACTGACTCGCCGGAGAATTTTCTGGGATATGTGGGATTCGATAACACCACAGAGAATCTGACACAGTTTGACGGGCTGGATATTACACCGAGTTTGCACACTTATGCCCCTCATATTGAAGACTGGCAGCCAGGCGATCCGGACTGGGAAAACGGCGCAGGGAAGGGGATCATCGGTGCGCTGAATTATCTCGCTTCCCGGCAGGTGAATTCCATCTACTTTCTGGTCATGAATATCGGGGGAGACGGCAAGGATGTCTTTCCCTGGGCAGGCACCCCGGATCCGGAAGGGAGCATCAGCAATGACAATCTGCACTATGATAACAGTAAACTCCGCCAGTGGGAAACTGTGTTCGATCATGCCCAGCGAAAGGGCATTTTCCTGCACTTCGTCTTCAACGAAGCGGAAGAGGCCAACAAGCGAGAGCTGGATGACGGCGAACTGGGGACCGAACGGAAGCTGTATTATCGGGAGATCATCGCCCGGTTCGGCCATCACCTGGCGCTGGAATGGAATCTCAGCGAGGAGTATAATCTGGATTTCGATTTCGGTCCGCACCGCGTCCGGGAGTTTGCGGAGTACATTCAATCCACAGATCCCTATGATCACCCGATTGCCGTCCATTCCGCCGGGAATCCGCTGGAGCAGCTCTCCTTCACCTTCGGAGACAGTTTATTCAATATGACATCCGTCCAGTTAAACCAGCGGCGCATCGATCAGGTTACGGAAGGCTTTCGGCGGGCGACCGCCCGGGCGGGAAAACCGGTGCCTGCTTCCATGGATGAATTCACGGTTGACGTGGGCACCAACGAGTCCTGGATTCCGGTGGACAATGCGACACTGCACCGCAAGCAGAAGATCTGGCCCACTTATCTTTCCGGCGGAATGATCGAATTTATTCTGGAGGGATTCCTGAGTGTGGATAATTTCAAAACTCCCGAGCGTGAAAATTTATGGAAGTATCTCTGGTATGCCCGAGGGTTTATGCAGGAACACTTGCCTTTCCCCGAGATGATCCCCGCAGATGAACTGGTCACCGGTGAGAGCACTATTCCGGTGGGAACAGGGGGTGGTACAACCACCCGGATGGGTGCACAGGTGCTTGCACTCTCTGGGACAGTCTATGCCGTGTACCTGCCCCGTGCCGATTCCACCGGATTTCTGGATCTCCGGGATACGGAGGATGCGTTCACACTGCAGTGGTATAATCCGCGGACCGGTGCGTTTGAAGGAGAGGGCAGACCCGTACAGGGCGGGGATTCCGCAACACTTGGTCCTCCCCCGCATACTCCCGGAGAGGATTGGGTGGTGTTGGTGAAGCAGGCGGAGTGGTAGTCGACTTCGACGGGCAGGCAGGTTCGGAGCACCGCGGAAACCCGGCAAGTGTCCCACCCCGATAACCAACGGTCAACAACATCACATCTGTCGCGGCGGATGGGACAGAGCGAATAGGGACCTGACAGCACTCAATAGATATCAGGGAATTCGGGATGAAATCCCTGGCTGGATGTTGAAGCCGTGCGTGAGGAGGCGGGGAAGGAGGCGCCATTTCGGAGAAGGAATTATATGATGTCATTCCCTTGAATGTCGAACCGCAGAATATCGAACGCCGAATGTCGAAGTGCCCCCGTCGCCACCCCAGGGGGGACGGGAAGGGACTTCTGCGGTTCGTGATTCATCATTCGATATTCGTCATTCCGAGAACCTGCCGGCGGCAGGTTGGAGGAATCTGTTCCTGTGGGTGGGAGACGTGATCGGAAACCGACCGGAGGTATCGTCTTCGCAGGGAGTCATGAAGTCGAGCCCCTGTATCCCCGGGAGAGATCCCTCACCCTGAATAACGAGGGTTCGGGATGACACCTGGGTTGATGACAGACTGGAGCCGCACGTTGGGAGGCGTGTCTGTGGGAACTGGCAGATATGAGGTTCTGTCCCGGGAAGCAGG
>CAYPST010000075.1:0-9994 GCA_964413425.1 uncultured bacterium | reverse complement strand
TGGGAGGCGTGTCTGTGGGAACTGGCAGATATGAGGTTCTGTCCCGGGAAGCAGGGTGAGGAAGTTTTCATTTATTGCAAATAACAAATCCTATGCGACAAATCACGCGTCACATGCGACAAATCACGCGTCACATGCGACAAATCACGCGTCACATGCGACAGATCACACGTGATATGCGACAGGTAACGCGTGATATACGGCAGATGAAGCCTCATATTTGACAAATGAAGCTTCATATGTGTGGTATTTACTCATGCATATTCGTCTTTACTTATCCCGGCGGCTGCCATAGATTGTACCTCGTGAGCGAGCCTATCCTTCAAATACAGCATCTCACCAAGACTTTTCGAAAACGGAAAGCGGTGGACGATTTATCGTTCGAGGTTCATCAAGGGGAGGTCTTCGGTTTCCTGGGGCCGAACGGTGCAGGCAAATCCACGACCATCCGGCTTATTCTCGCCCTGATTCGTCCGGATGCGGGAGACGTCCGTATTTTTGGTAAATCGGTTACCGACTTACGAAACAAGGCATTGCCGGGTGTCGGGGCGTTGATTGAGACTCCGGACTTCTACGAAAACCTGTCGGCGCGCACGAATCTGCGGATGCTGGCGAATCTGGAGCAGGTGCCCCGGCACCGGATTGGGGAGGTTCTGGAGCTGGTGGGATTGGCGGATAGGGGCGGAGACCGGGTGAAATCCTATTCCCATGGGATGAAACAGCGCCTGGGGATCGCCCAGGCCCTGCTGAGCCAGCCTGCCCTGCTGGTCCTGGATGAACCCACCGCCGGACTGGATCCCCGGGGAATGCGGGAGGTGCGGGAACTTATCCGGGAGCTGGCGAAGAGCGGAATGACCATCTTTTTATCCTCGCATCTGCTGTATGAGGTTGAACAGGTCTGCACGAACCTGGCTATCATCAACCGGGGGTGGCTTCTTATCACTGGGAAGACGGATGAGTTAATCCGGCAGACCGATCTGTTCACCACCGAAATCAGAGCCGCACCGGTTGGCAGGGCCGAGCAGGTGCTGCACAGGTCCGGATTCAGTGACGGCCTGCAGGTTGTGAACGGAGTCATCAAGGTGCGGGTCCGGTCCGATCAACTCTCGGATATCACCAGAACGCTGATCGAGGAGGAGATTGACGTATCCGCAGTCATTCCGCGGTCTTCGCTGGAAGGTTATTTCCTTTCATTGACAGAATAATATATCGATGCTTGGTACTCTCATTCAGAACGGACTGGTGAAAATATTCAGCAAGTGGCGATCCTATACTGAGTAATGAGAGTGTTTAGAAAACATGCGTCTGATACAAGGTGGGGCACCTGGCTTCTGTTTAGTATGGAGACAAGATATAAGCACAATGTATTCCGCTATTTGGACGGATATATTGTATATTTTCTTTGTCCCGTCGTCACGGGATCTCTTTGCCAAAGCCTCGAAGAGACTCCCCCAACGGGATCCTCCGAAGTCCCAGAGGGATCCCGTTGGGGGAGTCCCTTGGACCTTCTGGGACTCCGGAGCATCCCTTCGGGGCGAGGCGTTTTCTAAACAGATGCAAATTAACAACGGTAATCTCTAACAAAGGAATATTTCCTGTTGAAGATGACAAAATCGGTGAGTATACTAGTCTCCATTTTACTATTTCCCTGGACATCTCTGTCATGGGGATAGTCAAGCAGAAAAATTCGAACAGGGCTTTTGAAAGGAGCAAGGTAAACTGTGAATGCAATGAATTGGAAGACAAAATTCTTCCCACGATTGTTGTTCCTTCTGGTAAGCAGTATAGTATTTATCAGTGTTATCGGGTGCGAGAGGTCCCGGGAGGCAATATGGTGGAAGGGGAATCTCCACACTCATTCTCTCTGGAGCGATGGGGATGACTACCCGGAAATGATCATGGAGTGGTACAAAGGGCACGGGTATGATTTTATAGCCCTGTCTGATCATAATATTCTTGCCCGGGGGGAAAAGTGGATAGCTGTGGAACAGAGCCGGGGCGGCAAAGAGGCTTATCAGAGATATCTGGATGGGTTCGGGAATGACTGGGTGGAGCAGGAGGAGCGGAATGATACCCTGTTTGTGCGGCTGAAAACCCTTGCCGAGTATCGGTCTCTGTTTGAAGAACCGGGGGAATTCCTGATAATCCGGAGCGAGGAGATTACCGATCATTATCAGCAGAAGCCTGTCCATCTGAATGCCACCAACCTGGAACACCTGATTCCTCCCCAGGGAGGGAACAGTGTGAGAGAGGTCCTCCAGAATAATATCGATGCCGTACTAAAACAACGGGAGGCCACCGGCCGTCCCATGATTCCTCATGTGAACCACCCCAATTTCGGCTGGGCCCTCACAGCGGCGGATCTGGCTGCTCTGGAGGGGGAAAAGTTCTTCGAGGTCTACAACGGGCATCCCTCCGTCCGTAACGAGGGGGATGCGGACCATCCGGGCACGGGACGCATGTGGGATCTGATTCTCACGTCCCGTCTGCTCAGGGGCAGCGGCGTGATGTATGGAGTGGCGGTTGACGATGCGCATAACTATCACCAGTACGACTCCGACCACAGCAATCCCGGCCGGGGCTGGATTATGGTGCAATCCGGGCAATTGACGCCCGCTCATCTCATTGAATCCATGGAAGCCGGGGAGTTTTACGCCAGCACCGGTGTCGAACTGCAGAATATCACCGTAGACGATACAGAATATCAGGTCCGGGTACGAAATGAAAGCGGTATTAATTATACCATCCGATTTATTGGCACCCGGTGGCCGCCTGGAATAAACAATTCCGATACTGCACCACCACCGGAGGGAATTTTCGAACAGCTCCCGGAGGATTCGATTGGCGTCCTTCTCAAGGAGGTTCAGGGCAGTGAAGCGACCTATACGTTCCAGGGTGACGAGATGTATGTACGGGCCAAGGTTATCTCTTCACAGCAAAAAGAGAACCCGTACCGGGCTGGTGAGATGGAGGTTGCCTGGACGCAGCCGATAGCATTGAACGAGTGAAAAGCACCAATGTCCTCATACCGATAGAAACAAGCTGGTAAAACTCGCTATGTGAGAACGAAAACCGGGAGTTGAATAGTTCATTACATAAACACAAAGGAGAGTAATGATGACGAATCAGCGTTCCAAAACTATGGGAATACTGATGGTGATTATAGATCGTGCGGCAGGGTTACTGGGAGGAAGCCCGGTCACACCGGTGGTATCAATTCTGGCAGCAGGCCTGCTTGCCGCGTGCGGCGGAGCCGGAAACACAGCCGTGAACGGGCTGGAATTTGATCCGGATAACGGGAGTATTACGCTTCCCAGTGGATTCGGGGCCTTTGTGGTGGCGGACGATCTCGGTCGCGGACGCCATATGGCAGTCAGAGAAAACGGGGATATCTATGTGGCGCTGCGCGAGTTGAATAATGGCGGAGGAATCGCGGCTCTGCAGGATACTTCCGGTGACGGCCGGGCCGACGTCGTCCGGTATTTCGGGGACATTCCCGGAACCGGAATCGATATACGCAATAATTATCTGTATTTCGGATCCGATACGTCCGTCGTTCGGTATCAGTTAACCCCCGGAGAGCTGGTTCCGCAGAGCGACCCCGTCACGATTGCCCGGGGATTCACTTACCAGACGCAACACGCCGTGAAACCGTTCACCTTTGATGATAATGGCAATATGTATGTGAATGTGGGGGCGCCGTCCAATGCCTGCCAGGAGCAGGACCGGACCGAAGGTTCTCCGGGCATGGATCCCTGCCCGCTGCTGGAGCAGTACGGCGGCATCTGGCGATTCGATGCGGATGAACCCGGCCAGACCCAGATGGGCGACGGATATCGCTATGCCACCGGTCTCCGCAATTGCGTGGCGCTCGACTGGAATCATCAGGCAGATCATCTTTATATAGTGCAGCATGGACGAGACCAGCTGCATCAGCTCTATCCGGAGTACTTTAACGAACGGCAGAGTGCCCGGCTGCCCGCTGAGGAATTTCACCTGATCGAGGAGGGGGATAACTGCGGCTGGCCTTACTCTTACTACGATCAGCTGCAGGAAACGCGGGTGCTGGCACCCGAATACGGCGGAGACGGACAGGAAGTCGGCCGTGCTTCCGAATACCAGAAACCCATTATGGCCTTTCCCGGTCACTGGGGGCCCAACGATTTGATTTTTTACCAGGGTGCGATGTTCCCGGAGAAATATGAAAATGGCGCCTTCATCGCCTTCCACGGTTCCTGGAACCGGGCTCCGCTGCCGCAGGAAGGATATAATGTGGTCTTTGTTCCGTTTGACGGCGAGGAGCCGGCTGACGATTATGAGATATTTGCCGATGAATTCAAGGGGATAGAGACGCTGAAAGATCCCGGCAATGCGGAGTACCGGCCGTGCGGACTTGCCGAAGGACCGGACGGATCCCTGTATATCACTGATTCCCGGCAGGGGCGTGTCTGGCGGGTGCTTCCGAGAGGTTAAGGTAATCTCACCTCGCACCCGGAGAAGGCATGAGAGCAGCAGGAGGGAGTTCTCATGCCTTCTTATCACACTCTCACGGTTGTTTTTTTCATTCAGTTCCGCATTGGGTGAATTGAGGTTGATCACTTCGGTGCGGCCCAATTTCAGTGTGAAGGATATTTTCTCCGCTCCGATATTAGAAATACTGATTGAACCATAATATTACCCCCGGGGAATGGATTAGGTTAGTGAGTCGGAGGAGATAAAGGCCAGTTTATGACCAGCAGGATGTATACGAGTCTGGCAGAGGTGTATGATGCGCTCTGGGGGCATTTGACCAAACAGTACGTTTCCCTGGTAAACCGGGCCCTGTTCGAACGCGGCCTCACCTATGCCCGCCTGATCGATTTCGCCTGTGGCACCGGGTCCCTGGCCTACCAGATGGGCAAGAAAGGCCATCTGGTCCATGGGATTGATATATCACCAGCCATGGTGAAAATTGCCCGTTCAAAAACCCGGGGCCTTCCGAATGTTTCCTTTGCAGTTGAAGATATGTTGAAATTTTCCTCCGGTGCATCCTATGATCTTGCCACCTGTACCTTCGATTCGCTCAACTATCTGCTCTCAGAAAATGATATCCGAACCTTTGTGAAAACTATCGCCCGGGCATTAAAGCCGAAGGGCCTCTTCATTTTCGATATCAATACCGAACAGATGTATACACATTATCAGGATGATGTGATTCAACACAATTTGAATGGCAAGCGATTTTTTCAGCGCCTTTCTTATAATTCCAATAGAAAAATTGCCACTGCCATTTTTGAGTTCACAGACGGAACCATGGAAATCCATCGCCAGGCAGCCTATAATTATCCCACCATTAAGAAAATCTTAAAATCCGCCCGTATGCGAATTGTGCATGCCTATTCGGACTTTAATGGCCGGGGATTTCGTCCCGGAGATGAACGCCTCATCTGTGTGGCGGAGAAACGATGAATTTACCGGTGATATTGGTGCCTTACCAGGCGAACCAGCAGGCATTATAATAGTCCTGAATGCCACATCATTCTCGATTCCGGCTGGAATCAGCAATGCAAATCCACTGTTTTTCCGATTCTCAAGCGTCTGCACTCCCTCCCGGCTGAGTAAATAGTGTTTTCTTTAAACCTTGCATTATCATACATTTCGATAACATGAATTTTTGCATGGCTTCTCGTATTAAGAAATCACAGAATGCATGTTTTGTAACTGAAATAAATATCATCTCTGCAACAGGTGAGGAGTAGCTATGTTTACCCGTATCCTGAACACGAAAATATTGGTAGCATTCGTCACGCTTTTAAGTATGGCATTTTCGGTTGATGGCCAAACGGTTCCCGGTGATTTCCTGTCGGACTTGCGGTCCGGCCACCCCAGATTACTGCTGACTCAGGAGCGGTTGTCGCAGTTGAAGAACCAGGCTGAATCAGATGCACTCCTCCGGCGGTATGTTGAAGATGTGATTCATGCCGCTGATGAATACCTTTCCGCTTCGCCGTTAGAGTACGAAAAAATCGGTCCCCGATTACTCCATGTGAGCCGGGCGTGTTTACGGAGAATATATGCGTTGGGATTGGCCTGGCGCTGGACCGGTCAGGAGGAGTATGCCCGAAAAGCCGTTGAAAATCTGGTGACGGTCTGTTTTTTCCAGGACTGGAATCCGTCCCACTTTCTGGATACGGCTGAAATGTCTCACGCCGTCGGGTTAGGCTATGACTGGCTCCACGATTTCATGGACAGCGATACCCGGCAGCGGGTGAAACAAGGTTTGATTGAACTTGGTATGAAGCCCGGCGTCGAAGCATATCAGGGAGAGGGATATTGGTGGACCCGATCCGAATTCAACTGGAATCAGGTCTGCAACAGCGGGCTGACTGTCGGTGCCCTGGCTATTGCGGAGAGTGATCCACAGTGGGCGGAGGCTATTGTGCCTGAGGCGGTTGCCTCTTTGCCGACGGCTCTGAAATCGTATAGCCCGGATGGGGCCTGGATGGAAGGCCCGGCCTACTGGCATTATGCCACGCGCTATACCGCGTACGGAATCGCAGCATTACAGACAGCCCTGGGAAAAGATTTCGGACTCACGGATCTCGATGGTCTGGCAGATACCGGCTTGTTTCCGATACACACCACCGGCCCGACCGGGCTCTACCTGAACTTTGCAGACAGTGGGGAGCGGAGCGAACGGCATCCCATGGCCTGTATGTTCTGGCTGGCAGGCACATATCAGAATGAATTGTTCGCGAACGCCGAGCATGCCATTCTGCAAAAGGCGGAAGCGGATGCTGCGCATGTAATCTGGTACCAGCCAGGAACTGAGGGCGCAGCTCATCCTGAAGACAGGGATTACTTTTTTGACGGCCCGGTGCAGGTCGCAGTCTTCCGCAGCAGCTGGGATGATCCGCATGCGTTGTTCGTGGGTGTAAAAGCCGGTTATAATCAGGTCAATCACGGGCATCTGGATCTGGGAAACTTTGAACTGGATGCCATGGGGGTACGATGGGCCCGGGATCTGGGATCCGACAATTATAATCTGCCCGGATACTGGGAGTCAGAAGAAGATGGCCAGCGGTGGACATATTATCGGCTGCGGTCCGTCAGTCATAATGTACCGGTTATCTGCGGTGAGGATCAGGATGTCTATGCGACATCATCGTTTGTGGCAGGAAATTCCGGCCGGGATGCATTTGTTCAGATCGATCTCACCTCCGCGTATGAGGCGTTTGCCAGCGAAGTAATCCGGGGAATCACCACTACTCATAATCGCCGGGGTGTGGTTGTGCAGGATGAATTCCGGCTCACCTCCGCCTGTGATGTCACCTGGGGCATGACCACCGATGCCCGGATAACCATCGAAGAAAACGGAAATGCGGTACTCCGGCTGGAAGGGGAAGCGCTTGTCGCCCGTATCCTCGAACCCGCGGGAGCGGCATTCTCAGTCCAATCTGCTGAACAGAATCCCCCCGAAGCGCGGAATGAAGACGTACGACGCTTGCTGCTGCAGCTGCCCCGGCAAACCGGGGACGTCACAGTGGCCGTCCTGCTGGCGCCGGTCTGGGAAGACAGCCGGGTGGATCCGAACATCGGTGTAATTCCGCTTGAGGAGTGGTAGATTCCATTTGGGACGAAATCGGCATCATGCCGGAAGAGAGTGAGCCCTGATACATGCGTGTACATTATCTCCAACATGTTCCGTACGAAGGTTTAGCCTGGATTGAACACTGGGTGAACGCCCGAAATTATCCCATAAGCGTTACGCGATTCTATCAGGATGAGGCGTTGCCGGCGTTATCCAGTCTGGACAGCCTGATTGTAATGGGTGGGCTTATGGGAGCGAACGATGAGACTGAGTATCCCTGGCTGACCAGAGAAAAACAATACATCGAATCGGCAATGCAGGCCGGGAAAATTGTCATCGGTATCTGCCTGGGAGCTCAGCTTATTGCCAGCGTGCTGGGGGCCCGGGTATATCGGAATGAATACGCGGAAATTGGCTGGTTTCCGGTCCGGTTCTCCGAGACTGTCCGCAGCCAGGAATACTTCCCGTTCCTTCCTCCAGAATTGACTGTATTCCACTGGCATGAAGACACCTTTGATTTGCCGGCAGGTGCCGTTCCGCTTGGTGCCAGTGTTGGTTGCCCGACCCAGGGATTTCTCTATGGAGATCGCATTCTCGGGCTGCAGTTCCATCTGGAATCCACCCCCGAAAGTGTGCGGGAATTGATTGTGAATAGCCGGAATGAGTTAGCACCCGGCAAGTATATGCAGCCCCCGGAAGCCATACTCTCGGCAGAGAGCACGTTTCGGCCAGGCAATCGGATCATGGCTGCAATGCTGGATACCATATTGCAAAAAAAAGGCATTCGCACTGCTCCGGCAAACGAAAAGTGAAACCGCAGATTATTCACCCTGTATCGTAAGATCCTGAATGCTGAGTGGGTGGGAAACGCGTATTTCTCCATGATGATCGATGATTTCCAGCCGCACCTGTCTGTGCTCTTTGGGGCCTTCAAAGGTCAACAGCCCAAAATTATAATCTCTGATATCATTGATGATCGGGCCGTTGAACCGGCGGTTGTGACCGGACTGCTGGCTGTGATACCTGGAGTGTTCCGGATCCGGGCGTACCGAATTGACGCCGGCATTCGAGCTGACCAGCTCATAAAGCGGGTATCCCTCATCGGAGAATTCAGTGCGGTTTAAAGAACCCACGTGCCAGTCACCCGAGATAAAAAGCACACCGTTGACATTTTCCTCGAAAAGCCAGTGCAGGAACTGCTGCCATTCCTCTCTGTAGCGTGCCCAGTATTCCCCTCCGTCGCGCCGATCCACTGTCAAGACGCCGCCGTTGACCAGGATTTTGAAGGCAGCCGTACTGGTTTGCATTCCCTGCTTCAACCATGCGAGCTGACCGGGCCCCAGCATGGTTCTGCGATCAGCGCTGTAGTTCGGATCCCGATGATACCGGTCGTCCAGCACAAAGAATTCCGCATCGCCAATCCGAAAGGAATAGAACGCACCGGGTGTTTCTGAGGTGCCGGCGGCGGGATTGGGCCAGTAGCGGGTAAACATGTCCAGACTGAGCTCACGCCATTGAAAGGTCCGGTCCGAATTATTGGGACCGTAGTCATGATCATCCCAGATACCGTAACTGGGAGTGGTCGCCAGCACAGTGCGCAATCCCGGCAGATCCCGGAGATACCGATGATATCGAGACATCACATATCTGACGTTCTCCCGGGAGGTGGCATAGGCACCGGGTTCGTTTGGCATATAATTGTTGTCTCCGATGAACAGGAAGGCGTCGGGCCGGTAGATACTTACCTGTCCCCAGAGAGGTTGATACGGAACCCGTGCCGGGTACATACAGGAGGTGAACCCGACTGTGAATTCCGGGGGATCCGTTTCGTCCTGGGGTGGCAACAGCGAGAACACCTGCGGCGTATTCGGCCGGATCGGCTGTCCGTCTATTTCCAGTTCGTAATAGACCAGCCAGCCGGGCTTCAAGTCCGTAAGTTCCAGGACGCCGGTATAAGGAGCCTGCGAAAAGGTCTGCCCGGTAACTGTTCCCCGGACGATGGGTTCTCCCATGGAAGAGCCATACTGCATCCGGGGCTCAAGCCAGTAATGAATCTTTACCTGAGCGGCTTGCCCCGTCTCCACCCAGATGCGGGAAGATGTAGCTGTGGTATGTCCCACCACCGGTCCGCTGAGAAGCTCAGCAGCATGGATCTCTGTCACTGCGAGAAAAGAAAACAGAAATATAAGTAGTGATTTCATTATATCTCCTTTATTTGTGTGCACTTATTATTACGATCTAAGTTGAGCGATACGAGCTTCGCGAAGTATCGCTTTCCCTAAGGGATCCCTTTGGGATACTTAGGGAAAACCCCGACTTAGAAAATGTGTGTTTTCACCGAATAGGTGCGGAACGTCCCGACGCCGTTCTCGGGGAGGTGAAAACTTATGCCGAAGGCATTCTTCGAACATTTTCTTTGTCGAT
>CAYPST010000074.1:0-20741 GCA_964413425.1 uncultured bacterium | reverse complement strand
TTGTCCCGTCGTCACGGGATCTCTGTGCCAAAGGCATCCCTTCGGGGCGAGGCGTCTTCTAAATAGACCCAGACAGTAAACAGGGGCATTGGAATAAGTCAATCCGTCCACCTATACAAGGCAAAGCGTTCATTGAAGTAAGTCGACACATCCAATCTACCACGTGAACAGGTCGACTCCGGGGAGTGACCGGGTGGAGTCAATCGAAGGATCGGGAGGAGATTCGGAGCTTTTCAGGAGTATCCATGTTGTGACAGGCTTCACCAGACCAAGGGTACTTTAATTAAGGTGAGCAATCATCATCGCTGGGATAAAAGGAGAAAACCATATCATCCCGATTCCCTGAGACAAACTATCGGCAGAATTATCAGCAATCCGGCGTACTCAGCCCCCTGCCTTCCGGCGCTTCTGCTCCTGCTTCCGGCGCTTCTTCGCCTTCCGGAGTTCCTGGCGTGTTTCCGGGGGAAGTCCGAAATAGGAGACCCAGATACTGATTTCGTATAACAGTAATATCGGGATACCCATCAGCACCATACTTGCCGGATCCGGCGGGGTGATAAACGCCGCCCCGACAAAGGTGATAATGACGGCATACCGCCTGATATGACGCAGGACGGCGGGCGTAACGAGTCCGATCTTCGTTAAAAAGAAGGAGAGGACAGGCAGTTCAAAGATTAAGCCGGTAATCAGGATGATGCGGGTGACGAAACTCACGTACTTATCAAGCGCATAATTGTTCTGGATGGTGGTGAGTCCCAATCCGCTGAGAAATTCCAGCGCCACCGGTAAAATCACGAAATACCCAAAGGTGCCCCCGATCAGGAAACACAGGGTAACCACGGTTACAGTGGACGGGACATACTGCTTCTCATGCGGCAGCAGGCCAGGTGCAATGAACCGCCACATCTGGAAGGTGATAATGGGCAGGGCCCCGACTATTCCGGTGAAGATGCCGATTTTAATTTTCACCATCAGCATATCGGGCACGCCCAGTACCTGGAGATTGAAAGGGGTATTCACATTGCGGGCGGGAAAAAGAAACACCTGTAACAGCTGGTCGGAAAACAGGTACCCGATAATGCCAACGGCCACCACCCCCACCAGACTTTTAATTAACCGCCAGCGCAGCTCTTCCAGATGGTCCAGAAAGTTCATCCCCTCTTCTTCCGGCTCCGCTTCTGCCCCGGCGGTTGTGGAACGGGCGTAGTAATCCTCCTCCGCCGTCTGACTTCCGGTTTGACCGTTGGTTTGCTCTGTCTGATCCGCGGCCTGGTCTTCGTTGAATTCTCTGTCGGAATCTTCAGTCATTCATCTACCATAACAGTTTATAAATCAGCCACCCAAAACTTCCCTGCAAAAATACGAAAGAAATTGCCGAATAGGTATCGTGTTTTCTGGTGAGATCGTAATATTTGTCTATCTTTGCCTGATCCAGTGATTCTTCGTATCTCGCATATGTCTTATTTGCTTCCAATTTAAAATATGCACTCAGTGTACCGAAGACAGCCATACCCACCACGGGTTGCCAGATTCTGGCGTACGTGGGTTCCAATTCTCTGGCTTCGGGCAACCGGGGAACACTTATCTGATCGTAACGGATCATACTGGTGAGGACCATCTGGCTATCGGGTTTTTCGCTGGCAGTCCTCATCAGTTTTTGAAATTCGTCAGGCGGCAGATACTTGGGCAGTGACAACCCCTCTATCTGGTTCCTGGACGGGATCATATTCACATATCTGAGAGTATCACCCTCTCCGGTCACATTCCAGAGATAACCGCTACCGGCACTCTCCTGCCCCTGCAGCATGCCGGCGACCAGCAACACACCAAGAGCCATGACGGGATAATTACTCCAGCGCATAGATCCAGTGATCCTCCATAGCTACAATCCACCGGTTACGCATGTACAACGGCGTACTGCGTAAGCGGCCGTCGAGTTCGAGTTTTTGCAGCACCTCACCCGTTTCACTGTTCAGGTGATACAACATCTTATCTAGCCCGGAGAGCAGCAGCCCTTGATCAGTTCTGGCGGGTGCACCTGCGAACGGCTCAAACAGCCGGTACAGCCGGGTATATTCCCCGGTCGCCTTCCTGATCCTGTAAAGAGCGCCCCCGGTGTTTGTCCAGTAGAGAAAATCAGTGGTGATGAGCGGCCGGTTTCTTACCTGCGACTCTGTTTTAATACGCCACCGGCGGGTGCTGTCCGAGCGATCAACCGCGATAAATTCACCCTGGTAGGTTCCCAGATAGATGTACCGGTCATCAAGAGACATCACTAAGGCCGGTGAATGCAGGTTGGTCTCCCAGAGGATCTCTCCTGTTCCGACCTGGAATGCATGGAGATGTCCGGAGTCAGTCACGACAAACAACGTTGAGTCATCCGTCCGCGGATCGGCAAAAATGCGTCCGGGAACCTTGCCGGTCCAGCGCACTTTCCCGGAATCATACCCGACGGCAGTGATAGTGCCATTCACTTGTGCCAGGAGATACAGGGAGTCGGCAATCAATGGCGGGACGACATACTTTCCACTAACGATCCGCCATACTTCCTCGGTCGTATCGTTGCTGAAGCGCACCACATTTTTTTCCCGGTTGGCCTCGGTCCACACAAAATTGCCGTCCCGGTAAGCGAATCCGGTGATAGGACCCTTCCCTTTGATCACCTGGGCCACCTTGTTTTCCTGGTGGTTGAATAGTAATATTTCGCCTTTGGCGGAGAGCCAGGCTGTATGCACCGAGTCCAGGATCACTGGTTCAGCCCGCGGCATGTTGTTAATCCGGTATTCCCTGATCTTCTCTCCCTGGAACGGGGGGGCTGGCGGCGGGATATAGGTTTCCCGGCGGAGCTCGGCAACCGACCCGCATGACAATACCAGCAGCCCTAATCCTAAAAGTAATCCTGTGGTTCCCCTCATCAATAATCCCATCCGAAGAAAAACTGGTAAAAAGTGTTGTTGTCGACGGTTTTAAAATCGGTCCGGCGCCCGATGTCATAGCGCAGCACCAGAAAGCCGCCCAGATTAATCCGGATGCCGATGCCGAAGCTGCCGCGCATCCCGGGGAAATCCTCCTCCCAGGCATTCCCCGCATCGACAAATAATGCACCCCGCAGCTGCCTGAAACCAATTCCGCCAAACGGAAATTGAATTCCTATCTGGTCGATCAAGGGAAACCGGAGTTCATTGTTCCAGAGGAAGGCATTCTTCCCCCAGATCCGAAAGCGAGGGTAGCCCCGGAGGGTCCAACTGCCGCCAATATAAAACCGCTGCGGCTCGTACCCCTCACTCCGCAAAGCCATAAGCCTGAGGGCATAGGTGATGCGTCGCTGCAGACGAAAGTACCGGCGGTAGTCACCCACCAGCGTATAATAGTTCACATTATTGAACCGGATATCATTGGTGAATCCGGCCTGCACCAGAAATCGGTGCCCGTCAATGGGACCGGTGGCCCCCCAGATGGAATTATCCTTCACATAGCTGAGAAAATTCGCCATCAATAACGCTTTTCTGGGGGCATCCTGACCATAAGTATACACTAACTTCTCGGATTGGGCCACGGTCGCCGAAGCCTCCAACCGACGAAACTGACTGAAGGGATACCGGAGCATGAACATGCCCCCGTAGCGGCGTTCGTTGTAAAACTGTTCTCGCGGTGTCCAGTAGAGATTATTGAAATGAAACACCCCCAAACCCCAGTTCGCCCGATTTTCAAGGTTATATTTTGACACCAGGACATTAAACCGTTCCCAAAAATCCCCGGCGGATTCCGCCGTATTGTAGACCAGGATTTCCCAGCGATGATTCCCCATGATATCAGAAAAGGCCAACTGGCCTCCGCCGGACGTGCCAAAGATGGGATCATTCGAGACCTGACTGACTGCCAGATCAAGGGAATACTTTCGTTCATAGGGTTTCACACTCGTTGACGGGTTGCCGAGAGAAATATGCGGATATTCCCAGAGATGCTTGCCCGAAAAAGCCCACGGTATCTTTTCCGCTTCCTTCGGCTGCACCTGGATTTCATGCAGTTGAAACTGGTAACTGTCGAATGCCGTGCACACCAGGGTACTGTCGTCCACCCAGGTCGGATGGAGAGCAGCCGTAGCAAATGCGGTTGCCGGCCGAACCGTATAGGCATCCGACTGAAAGTTATGCAAATCGGTGATATCCATAATCCAGACATTATTGGTGCCGCCGCGATCTGAAATATAGGCCATTCGGGTTCCGTCAGGAGAAATAACCGGCGTCGTATCACGCGATCGCTCATGGGTGACGTACGCTGTGTTCCCGGTGTGAAGGTCAAACCGAAAAATGTTCGAATACCCCATCTCGCCGTACTCGGTCCGATCCGAACTGAAATAGATATACCGTTCACTCGGCCCGAACACGGGGGCCTGGTCATTATAAATATCTCTGGTAAGCCGGACTAATTCCTCAGTCTGCGTATTGAAGAGATACAGGTCGACAAATCCCGCGAAATCCATCCCGGAGAACACTAACTCCGAACCGTCCTTATTCCAGGAGGGCGATGAAATGCCAACCAGCTCCGGAAACGTATACGATTGCACATTGCGCCGTTCATGGATATCCCAGAGATGCAATGCATCCCGCTCCCCGCTTTTGGTGACAAATGCCAGTAAATTATTGGCATCCGAGATATCTATTCCCGAATCCATGAAATGGAACGATTCGTATTGTCTATTGCGTTCACCTTCCACCAGCAAGGTTAATTTTTCGTCGCCGCCATTTTCCAGCGGCCGGGAGTAAATATTGGTATAGCCTGTCCGGTTGGAGACAAACACCATATGCCTGGTGCCGTCATGCTCATAAATAGACGGACTGTGATTCACTCCGACTGTGGTGAGCCGCTGCGTTGTGGGCGCCGGGAGCGACTCTTTCTGCAGCAACGGATAAAACTGCTGTTTGAGCCAGAAATGCCACTTCTTACTGATGTCCTCAACTGGCTCACCCAGCACGAATTCCATGACTTTTGTGAAACTTTCCTCCCGCCAGATATTCTCTATCAGCAGTAAAATTTTCTCCGGCCCGTACTCCCGGGCAATAAAATGAAGGAGGCTTTCGCCTTCCTTGTACATCAAATAGGATCCTGTGATGCGTGAAATTTGCGTCAACGGGACAAAGTAATTGTTGAGGACAGCGTCACGGAGAATCATCTTGGATTGTGGATCCAACACCTCCGTAGACCAATATTCCGCCAGTCCCTCCACAAACCAGAGAGGAGGGCCGGGATGGGTGAGTTGTCCTGTGTCTTTGAAGATCCGGTTGATCTTGCTGGTCATCATCACATGGACCAATTCGTGCCGGATTACTCTCCGAAACTGATAGATATCCCCATTACTCGGAACCACCACCCTGCCCTTTATAAACTCAAAAAATCCTCCTACCCCTTCCGGTATAAATCCGGGAGTGATATTCGTCTGCTGGAATAACAGATGCGACGCATAGAAAATCAGCGGCACCCGTTCCGTCAGGGTATGATCAATCCGGGCAGAGATTTCAACATAACTGCTTTCGGCTGCCGCAGCTCCGATCTCCGCAATCTCCTGCATCTCCGGATCAAAATAGATATTAAAATGCGCTGTTTGCAGAATATGCCAGTCAAAGTCAGTGTATTGCACTTTATTGCGCCCGAAATAATGATACTGTGCCGATACAGAGAAAAGAGGGTAAAGCAGGAGCGCTACAACTACTGCAATTCCCGATTTCCGTAGAAAGAATAGAGATTTCATTACGTTATTATATTATTCAGTTTGAGAACTGTTCCTCCCCCGGATATTTTGAGGAATCCCACCTGGGCAGCACTCTTTTTGTGGCATACTGACGATACGGAGACTTCAATCGCAAAGCGGTGATATCTGAGGGATCACGGAAAATTGCTATAAAATTTCACACAGGAGGCTTTGCGGACATTTCAGGCCATATATCGTAGGTTGCAGAGTTCGCATCCCTCATTCCTCCCATGCACCCATTTTACTGAACTTTTCCACCCGCCGTTGTAAGAGGAGTTCGCTATCAGCGCGTGCAAGTGCATTCAGCTCTTCCAGTATCACCTCTTTTAAGATTCCGGCGGCGGCATCATGATTGTGATGCGCTCCCCCGGTCGGTTCCTTGATGATGCTGTCGGCAATCTGCATATCCAGAAGATCCTGCGCGGTCACCTTCATTGCTTCTGCGGCTTCTTCCGCGTGGGAGGCATCCCGGTACAGGATGGAAGCGCAGCCTTCCGGGGTAATCACGGAATACCAGGTATTCTCCAGCATCAGAATCCGATCTCCCACTCCAATTCCCAGCGCCCCCCCACTGGCACCTTCACCGATGACAATGATGAGAATTGGCACCCGCAGGCGCGACATTTCATACAGATTCCGGGCAATTGCCTCCGCCTGCCCGCGTTCCTCCGCGCCCACTCCGGGATAGGCACCGGGCGTATCGATCAGACAGACCACAGACCGGCGAAATTTCTCCGCCAGCTTCATCACACGTAACGCTTTTCGATACCCTTCCGGGTTCGGCATCCCAAAATTCCGGAAGACATTCTCTTTAGTATTTCGCCCCTTTTGATGTCCGATGATTGCCACTTTTTTATCAGCAATCGTCCCGATTCCGGCAATAATGGATTTATCATCCCCAAAACATCTGTCACCGTGCAGCTCCTGAAAACTACCGGTGATTCGATTAATATAATCCAGAGTATACGGGCGATCAGGATGCCGGGCCAGCTGAACCCGCTGCCACCTGGTCAGCCCGCTATATACTTTGGTATACAATTTCTCCAGCTTCTCTTCCAGCCGCTGGATTTCATCTTCTATATCCACGTCGCCAGCGGCAGAAAGCCCCCGCATTTCTTCAATTTTTTGCCGGAGCTCCACAATGGGTTTTTCGAATTCTAAAACGGTCTGCATAGATTCCTCAATCGTTTGACCGTATGCGCACAATATAGACGGGCATGCACGGGAACCATATTTTGCAGCCTGTTCTACAACAACCGGAATATGCTACGAATCTTGATCAGCCAGACCATCACCACCGCTTCCCAGATAATCTTTCTGGACATCTTTGACTTGCCCTCAATCCGATCATAAAATATAATCGGCTGCTCCTTGATTGTGCAATGATTCTTCCACGCCCGAAAGTTCATCTCAATCTGAAATGCGTAGCCCTGCGAACGCACTTTGTCCAGATCAATCGCCTTCAATACCTGGCTGCGCCAGGCCTTAAAACCGCTGGTGCTGTCATGAATCGGCATCCCGGTGATAAATCGGGTATACAGATTTGCGCCATAGCTTAAAATCAGTCGGGATAACGGCCAATGGACTACCGAGACTCCCTGGATATACCGTGAACCGATCACCAGATCGTACTGCTTCAGGTTCTCAATCATGGTCGGAATTTCTTCATGATTGTGTGAAAGATCGGCATCCATCTGGATGATACAATCATAGCCGCGTTCCAGGGCATAGATGAACCCCACCCGGTATGCAGTGCCCAGGCCTTCCTTCTGCTCGCGTTTCATCAGGTATAACCGGGAATACCGCTGAATTAATTCTTCAACCAGCTCGCCGGTCCCATCAGGGGAGTTATCATCAACCACCAGAATATCTATCGTGATTGGCAGCTGAAAGATATTTTCAATGAGCGTTTTAACATTCTCCGACTCGTTATATGTGGGGATGACAACTAAATTTCGCACTTCTGTAGGTCCTTTTCCACTTGTTTCAAACCTGCCCGGATATCGTAGAGTCGGATGTGAAGATCTTCTACTACCTTCTCTGTCTTCAAACCACTCAGCAAGGGACGCTCGGCCTGCTGCCCGAGATCAGCACTGCTGCACGGTTGGATGCGTTGGACCGGCAGATCAAAATAATGAGCGATTTTCCGGGCGAATTCGAAGCGACTAAGATATTCCGTCCCTCCGTAATTATATACACCATGAGCGTTCATGATACATCCCATCACAATACATTCTGCCAATCCATTCGCCAGTGTCGGATTGTTAATCTGGTCCTCCACCACCTGAATCGGCTTGTTATCCTGAAGCGACTGCAACACCCACAGGATAAAATTTTTGCTCACCTTGTTGGCAACCCCATACAATACATTTGTTCTGAAAATCAAATGCTCGATTCCGGAAGCCTTCACCGCATTTTCCGCCTCCCATTTGGTCAACCCATAATAATTCAAAGGATTCGGCCGGCTGGACTCCCCATACGGACCAGCCGTGCCATCGAAAATGTAGTCAGTCGATATCTGCACAAACTTGCTCTTCATTCGCCGCAGCACCTGGACCATCTTCTTCACTGCTGTGGCGTTCACCTTGCGTGCCAGATCCTTTTCCTGCTCGGCTTTATCGACATTGGTATACCCCGCACAGTTTACCACGACGTCCGGTCGAATCTCATGAAAGAAATTTTTAAGTGTTGCGTACTCTACAATATCCAATACAGCGTATTCAGCCCCGACCAGTTGGGATTGCACAGATTTCTTCTGAATTCCGGTGGCAACCACCCGGAAATGTGGTGCAAAGGCTTCCACCACCTTTTGCCCCAACAATCCATTCGCTCCTGTGACGACCACCGTTTTATTTGATTTCTTTCCTACCATATCCCAGTCGGTCTCGAAGAAATGCCCCCGGCATAACGATCCTTATCGACGGCTAAGCCTTTTTTATACGGCATCCGTTTTCCTTGAATGCATCTAATTTTTTTGCCATCTCCTCATCACTCAGTGCAAGTATCTGCGCTGCCAGGACCGCGGAATTTCTTGCACCATGTTTTCCGATTGCTACCGTTGCCACCGGCACTCCACCGGGCATCTGAACCATAGAGTGCAACGCATCAATACCATCCATCGGTCCTGATGGGATAGGGACACCGATCACCGGAAGGGTCGTGTATGAGGCAAGTACCCCGGGTAAATGGGCCGCCAATCCTGCCCCGGCAATGAGAATTCGAAATCCGTTCTTTTTCGCGTTCTTCGCAAATTCCCGGACATCTTCCGGCGTCCGATGCGCGGATGCGATTTTCAGCTCGTACTCAATACCAAATCCATCGAGGTACTCGAAACAATCTTCCATGATCTGCTGATCCGAAGCAGACCCCAGTACTACGCCAACTCGAGCCATACGATCCTTCCTTTCCGTCTATATAGAATTGAAAGATACAAAACGTCTCTATCAGCCGCAAAACTTAAATCACCCGGTTTTCCGGGAGTTGCCGCCAGATGTGAAGGTCCCGACAATGATTTCCATCTGGCGCAGATATACCAGCTTTTTCATATCAGGTGCGAATAACTGGGCATCAATATAATACAACCGTTGCGTCTCCGGATCGTAATAGGCAACTCCGGTAAACGGACCGCCTTTGGCCTCTTTTTCATGCTCCCAGAGTCCCCGCAGGCGCACTGCACGCCTGCCATCCAGGGTGATTTCTTCCGCTCGCAGGTACTCCGTATTTGTCCTGATATCCCCATACTGTTCCTGACCAACCAGTTTTCGCAAACGTATTGCCGTTGTGGAATCGATATTCACTGGCTGGCTAACCTGGTCCCAGTGGATACTCAACCATCGAATAGGCAGATGACGCCCAATCCAGAAGAAATTCTCCTGTGGTCGCTCCTTAATGATAACCCAATCTCTGGGAATTCTAATGGTCCAGTTATATGTCTGCTCCAGCCGATTCTCGAGTCTTTTCTGTTCGTACCGCCCGAATAAATATTCCCGTTGTCGTTGACTGAAGATTTCATCGAAATACCCCCGCACCTCCTCTCCTCGTTGTTGCATCACCCGGGTAAACTCTTCTTCCCCGGGTGCGGTGATGACTCCCAGCAGTTGTTGTGCTCGCCAGGGGTTCTCTTTCTTCGCCACATTCACCTCGCCGGATTTCATAGATTGAACCAGATCATCAGAGAATACCCGTTCGATGAAACGCAATGAGGCTGAATTCTCCCGCAACAACGAAAGAATGAGAATGCTCTTATACTCCATAAACTGCGAAAATCTTTCCGGGGGGATTCGTCTGATATTATACCATTCTTCCGGTTGAGGGGTCGGGATAACCTTCGCAAATGTCTCCCGAACCAAATCCCGGGTCTGCTGCCAATCGATAGAATCGGCAACCACAATCAGAATGTCCGGTTCACCAATGGCATCACGTTTTAATCCACAGCTGAGAATCGCAAACATTATGATCAGAAGCAGTCCAGCGAGTTTACGCATGCTCTTTCTCCCTTCGTAAAATATACGCCGAAGCAGATGCCCGGCGTGTAGTGTTCTGGTAATCATGAATATATGATCCGATGATTGAATTCAGCATATACAGCGGCCGGTATCTTTGCCGGTAGTGCCTGTGATAGAGCTGTTCGCTATAGAATACATTGTAGATTGTATCCAGCCAGAGATTGCGCGTTGTCGCAAGCCGTAAATCCATACCAGTAATCAGCTTGACGACATCCTTTTCAGTGAAATGAAAGAGATGCCGCGGCGTATCCAGCGCAATCCATTCTTCCTGATATCGCTTCATATCCCAGGAATCGACATTCGGCATGGCCATGATGAGCACACCATCCTGATCCAGAATTCCCGCTAAATTTTCCATGGCATCCCGGAAGTCATGCATATGTTCCAACACATGCCAGAGCGTAATCACATCAAAATTGTGATCCCGCAGCGAATCCAATCCGGCCTTCACAGGAAGTGCCTGTTCGACGGCAAACTGCCTGGCATCCTTCTCCGGCTCCACACCGGTCACCTGCCAGCCACGTTCCCGCATATACTGTAAAAACTCACCGGTCCCGCACCCCACATCCAGCAGATAGCCTGCCGGCTGAAATGACTCTACCAGGAGACGTTTCCTCCAGAGAGAAAACTTCCGAATCAGCGCATAGAAAACGTCTTTCAAAGCTAAGCGATCTTTTATGGAAATAAAGGGATCATATTTCTCGGACGGATAAAAAGCCGGGATAGTATCTCTATTTGGTCTTGGATTGAGAAACCGAAACCCGCAGTCCTGGCAGCTGACAATTGAATATGTCTGGTCAGGGATCACCCCGAACCGGTCTTTGACGTTCCGCCAGTGGCCATAATTTTTACTGCCGCACAAGGGACAGGGGATGGTTTCCCATTGCACTGCCTCACTCATGGTTCTCGATAAAAGTAAAATCGGCCTGTCGATCCTCAACGGAGACGTTTTCAACCCGCACCCGCACGCGGTCTCCCAACCGATATCGCTTCCCGGTCCGTTTACCCAACAGCTGGTAATTCTCCTTGTCATAAATATAATAATCATCCTTCATACGGGAGAGCGGCACCAGTCCTTCCACCATGTAATAGGTGAGCTCCACAAATGCCCCGAAGGACGTGACTCCGGAAATAATTCCGTGAAATTCTTCCCCGACCTTTTGTGAAAGAAATTCCATAGATTTGATCTTCGCATACTCTCTCTCGGCTTCCAGCGCATTGATCTCCATCTCCGAACTCTGATCACAGGTCTCTCTCAGGTATTCCATCAGAGAATCGATATTTTTCGGTTTCTCGGCCTGATACTGCTTCAACAGCCGATGAACAACCAAATCCGGGTATCGACGAATCGGGGAGGTAAAATGCGTGTAGACATCGAAGGCAAGTCCGAAATGACCCTTATTCTCCGGACTATACCTGGCCTTGCTCATTGAACGCAGGGCGACTTTTTCCACAAAATCCTTGAACTCCAGGTTTTCTACGATATCCAGAATATTCCGGAAATCTTCCGGCTTAATCTCTCCCCGCACCTGATACATGATCCCTAAATTTTTCAGGAGCGTCATAAAGGAGGCCAGGTCATCGCTGGGAGGTTTTTCATGAATACGGTACACAAAAGGTAGCCGGGTATCCTTCCCATCATTTTGCTTCGAGATGTGTTCGGCAACGGTTCGATTCGCAAGCAGCATAAACTCTTCGATAAGTCGGTGCGCATGCAGTCGCTCACTGGGCCGGACCTCATACGGGATCCCATGCTCATCCAGGGAAAAGATGGGTTCCGGAATGTCGAAATCGATGCTTCCCATTTCTGACCGTTGCCGCTGCAGCGAAAGGCTCATCATCTGCATGAGATGGATGGTGTCAGCGAACTTGTGCGGCGCGCCTTTGATAATCTCTTCCACTTCCTCATACGCAAATCGACAGCGGCTGTGAATGACTGTTTCGGCAATCCGGTAATCATACACAGTCCCGCCGGAATCCAGTTCCATGATCACGCTAAATGCCAGGCGATCTTCCTCCGGTTTCAGACTGCACAAGTCATTGGAAAGTCGTTCCGGCAGCATGGGAATTACGTGCTGGACGAAATATACTGAGGTGGCCCGTTTCCAGGCTTCCCGCTCAATGGCCGAGCCCCGTTTGACAAAATGGCTCACGTCCGCAATATGCACGCCTAACTCGAACCGCCCGTTTTCCTTCTGCCGGAAAGAAACCGCATCATCAAAATCTTTGGCATCCTCGGGATCGATGGTGAAACAGAGGGTATCACGTAAATCCAACCGCCGTTGCAATTCTTGCTGCCAGTCCGGCTCGGCTAATCGTTTTTCCTCCGCTTTGACCTCTTCCGGGAAATCGAGATCAAGATCTTTTGATGTGGCAACGATCCGCAGATCCATTTTGGGCTCATCCGGAAATCCCAAAACATCGATAATATGCCCGTGGGGATTATCCCTGGGATCCGCCCAGTCTTCCAGTTGCGCAACGACGATCTGACCATTCTGGATCGTTTGTTTCCCTTCCGGTTGAATCTTGTCCGGCGGAATATACAGGGGAGACTTCAGACGATCATCCTCCGGATAGACCATTCCACCGCCGTTATATTTCCGGAATACTCCCACAATATTCTCCATAGAGCGCTGGAGTACCTCCAAAACTTTCCCTTCCGGATTTTTGCCAAAGCTTTGTTGAAACACCAGGGTTCTGACCATGTCTCCATCCATGGCATTGGCAAGATTATCATAACTGATGAAGATATCCCGTTCGTTTTCCATGAGCACAAATCCAAATCCTTTGGAGGTAATGGACAGCTCGCCTGTCACAACCCGCTTCTCCTGCGGGTAGGTGTATTGGTTGCTCTTATGGCGCTCAATTTCTCCTTGATCACTCATTTGCCGCAGTAAATCCTTGAACTCGCGATAGTTTTGGTTCGGGATGTGTATTGCTCTGGAGAGCGTTTTCTGTTTATAAGTATTGTTTTGATGTGTCTTTAAAAACTGTAAAACCTTTTTTCGTACTTCCTTTCGATTAAGCCCCATAATGAATAATGTAATCAGCCTTTCTGTTCATATTTAATTTCTTCAGAGGAGTGCTCTGTTTCCGAACTGCACTCTATAATATTTATTTATATTTTCTTTGCGTTCTTTGTCCCGAAGGGATCCCGTTGGGGCGGCCTTCGCGATCTTTGTCCCGTCGTCACGGGATCTCTTCGAGGCGTTTTCTAAATAGACTCAATATAAGAATCATGACGTACTGTATTTAGTCATAATATAGTTCTTCATATAACTTCGCATGAAAATAAGGGTTCTCATTCCCTTTTCCAACTTTGCTTGTCTGAATCTCCCGGTATGTTTGGATTCCGATCTGCGTACATGAGGTTCGAAGAGACCGCCCATGACAGTCCGGTTCAAACAGGGCGTGCAGAAATTGTTGGGAAGAAGCCGCCGTTCTGAGAGAAATAAGCTCGGATTGTAATAAAGTGCTGGTTTTTTTCGTTGATCCCAGCGTAATCGCACGGGGAAGGCCAATTTTATGCCGATTGAGATTCCCCGCATTTCGTACAAAACCTGGCATCTTCCGGAACAGGAGCACCACAATGAACACAATATTTGGTTGCGTGGGTGCTGGCTTCGGTTTGGGTGTGTTGCTCATCCGCTGCGGTTTCCGGGTTTGCCGAGCTCTTCTCGGTCGCATCACTGGTTTTCGACTGCATGACAAAATACAGTACACCTCCTACTAATCCGACGACCACAATCAGCAGCCAGAGCGATGGCCCATGACTCTCCCCCGATTGATTCGGAGGGATGCTGGCACTTTGTTGCCCGCCACCCATTTGTGCCTGGAGCACATCAGTTGTGAGGTTTCCTTCGGAATTGTCATAATGCGCCTCAACATGCACAGTATCCCCGGCTTCCACGCCAGCATAGCGCTTCTGATGATAGATGATGCCATGATTGTCCTGCAGCCGTCTGTCGATGGGAATTTCGGCAGAAAAATTCCGGGCAGGGAGCGGTTGCTGTAACAGTACAATCAATGAATCAATCCCGAGAGTAGATGCGAAATCATAGGTGTAGTGTCGATGAGCAGTGTTGGTTTGAAAGGGATTATAATAGAACTCCACATGAAAGACCGGATGGACCACGGTGAACCGGATTTCTTTTCCAGTCTGGCTATCCCGGAGCGGCACTGGAATCATTTGATTCTGGGTGGTATCCGTGGATCCGGCGACGAGCGCATGCCGGGCACGCTCAGGAATAGGGAATGCCACGTCTGCCGGAATCTCGGACTCATCAAATTGGCCATTGAAAACGACTAATACTCCCGGATGATCATACTCCGGCCACACGGAAAGCGTGAAATGATTAATGGTTGGCTGGGCGTGTATTTGACCTGTAATGACCAGTGCGGCGGCGGCTAACAGGATCGTTCGCATGGAATATCGCATAGAGTTACCTTGAATAACAAGTTATTATTTTTCATTAGATTATGGTGAAGATACCAGGCGAAATTGGCGGTTTCAAGTAGTTTCGCCTAACGCTTCAGTGATGGTCTCCACATCCTGCAGACTGATATTGTCTTCAGCGAGAAGGACCTCGGTGAGGTAATGTGAGAGTTCTCGGTAAATAATAATGTATTTTTCGTCGGCATTTTGTAACCAGGCCAGGTGCTTCCGAATAGTACTGCTATCCGCCCGTTTAATCGGGCCGGTCACCACGTGACTGGGACCGTGCTCAAGCAAATTCTCCAATGTCTGGCGAATGAGCGGAGCGAAATCTTCCAGAAATTGTTTCCTGCTAATCCCGGCTTCTGCGGCGATATCAACGGCAATCGCCTCCAGGGCAACCAGCAGATTGGAAGCGAACACCGCGGCAAGATGATAGGCGACTTTCTTGTCCGCCGTCAATTCCACGCATGCCCCATTGAGGGTTTTCACGATTTTTTTACAGAGATCCGGGGCATCCCCCTCGACTCCCCAGGCACAGTTCAGAATCGCCTCCCGTCCAATCTCCACTGAGGGAATGGTTTGTAACGGATGTAATGAAGCGGCCTGAAACCCAAAATCACGCAATGGGTGAAATTCCGACGAACTCTGAATTCCGGAGAAATGGATAAAGACACATTCCTTCTGCTCTATATCTTGATACTTCTGCGCCAGAAGCAGTCCCATCTCATCTATGGTATCATCCGGAGTCGCAACCAATACAAAATCAGCGGAGACAGGCTGCCACTCTTCCCATGCTGTAATTGCGACTTCATCTCCCATCCATTCCCGAATTTCTTCTTCTCCCTCTGCGATCCGGGTGACAATTTGTTTACACCGAAAGTCGTGCTCTATCAGTAAGGAAGCAACTGTTAATCCGACATTCCCCGGTCCGACAAGTATGAACTCATTCTCCTTCATAAGACTCTTCTGATTTTATTCTCTTCACTATCGTCTAATTTCTGCGTAAACAGTTAACCCCTTTGGATATTTCCACCCCGTTATAAACGGCATTGTCGCCGAAATACTGATAATGGCTGGGGCCGGAGAGTGCTGATTGCTGTATAGATATGGCTTGCCACCGGACCGGAAAATTGATATCCGGCATGGGGGACGATGCCGCCAACCACGGGACTCTCGATGGAGAGAGGCGCGTCGATTGCGTTCAACAGATCCTTGATCATACTTTGGAGCTGATGAGGTTCTGCAGGATAAAATAAACCAGCAGCCGAGGGTGTTCGGACGGATTGTCTACGCATGATTTACAATTGCCAGTTAAAACCGATAAGCAAAATTCATCGTGAGCCAGGAGTTATGAATATCCGCTCCCCAACCGTTTGAGTAGGTTTCATCCCAGGTTGTCTGACTATAAGACACGTCAATTTTAAATTGCTGAGCAAGCACGATACTGCCTCCCAATGAGAGAACAAGAGCATCACTTAATGCGGAGTCCTTGCGATAGCTCGGGACGTACCGCATTCCACCGCGCACTTTTGCATTCACACCCGGGAGGAGCATTTCACCACCGACGCCATATTCCAGGCCCTGTAAACCGGATGTATAATTTTCCTGAATGTAGTCATTTTCTGTGATATGCAAAGGAATTTGAGTATCTCGATCCACTAAGGTAGGCGAATTGGGATCTTGTAGGAACCGGCTGAGCGTCCAATCTCTCCAGGTGATACTACCTGCCACAAGGAAGGGCCCAATATTGAAAGCCTGTCCCAGGGATACCGACAGCGGTGATTTCACCCGGTAGTCATACTGGTCGGATTCCACCTCGGTGTATGTTTCATCCACATCCAATGTAATGGGTGTTTTCACACTCATACCGGTGCGCATAAACCGGATTCCGCTATATAAAAACCCGAAGGTCAATCCGAGACCGGAGTAGGCAGACTCTATCTGGTAGTTGAAATCCGACGCATTGAACGCAAAATTATTCTGTCCTCTGTAAAAATGAAGCGTGGCCCCAACCGATAAGTCGGCATTGAGTTGATAGCCCCCTGTAAGGGTATATGACCCAAGCATCACCTCTTCAGTTTCTTCCTCCTGGTACCCTGCAGCGGTGCGAAACCGAAGTGCTCGGTCGAAAAAAGATGCGGCATAGTAACCCATCCCGAGCGTGAATTTCGTATTGGCGATGGGATAGAGATACCCGACGGCATTGTTGTGGAAATAGGACCGATCTATGGATTCGGATACGGATTGCCCCTCATTGGTTTCGGTGGTATTGTTCACCAGGAAATAAGTACCTCCGACATGAATTTCCGATCGGGTAATATGGGCAAGTCCCGCCGGGTTGTAGTGGGCGGCTGCGAAATCATTTGACACCGCCGTATACGCCTGTCCGAGCCCTTCGGATCTGCTCCCGGGACCGGGAATTCCAATAAAAGGCGCTATCACATCATAAGCAGATTGTGAAAATGCCGTTCCGGATAGGGTTAAAAGTACACAAAAGACGCAGAGATATCTCTTCATTCTATATACTCAATTCCTGGTTGCAGTAAAACTGGCAACAACGAGTTCTCCCGATTCTGCTACCGGCGTCTGTCTTGTGGTCGCGCCTGTTTGGTGTTCGAACCGCCTGATGAACTCCCGGAACTACTACCCGATGAAGAGCTCCTGGTGGCGCTGCTGCTGGAAGAGGAACTGCCGGACGATCGACTGGGAGGCGTATAGCTCCCACTTGATGAACTTCTGGTGCGGCTGGAACGGTAACTGCCACTCCCGGACTCGTTATCGTCATCACTGTCTTGTGTATACCGTGAGCCCCGATAGACCGGTGTCCGCTCTTTCGCTTCCTCAATTAAATAGTCCGGATTGCGTGTCTCCATAATGGCCTCCCGATCCACCACTGCCGGAGTGATCCTGGATCTGGTTCGGCTCACCTGGGTGGAAGTCGAACTTGAGGACGAAGCTCCACTACTGGCCCCAGGGGTCTGTTGAATCGAACTGGTGGCCCCCGGGGACTGCCGGAACCGACTCCGGGTAAACGGATCCCGATCATTTGGCCGCTGTACCTGGGGATCTTGCCTCGGAACTACGTAATAGTCGGACCCCCCATAGTAATCACCATACCAATGATAGGGAGAGTACCCATACCCGTAATACGAATAATAAGGAGAATATGAAGAATATGGAGAGTAGTAATAGGGCGAATAATATCGGCTTCCCCAGAAATATGAATCCCAGAGGTAATCATCGTACCACCAGGTATTCACAAACCATGGATGGGTTGAGTACCGGAATGACCAGGAACTTCCGTAATGGTAAGGCGGATAATAGGACCAGTGATGAGGTGACCACCGGGAAAAATTATAATTGTAGTGGTTGAACGGAGCATTCCCGGAGGAATAAAACTTCTGTCTCAAAGAATCCTGGATTCGAGCCTGCTCGTCCAGGCGCTCCTGCTTTTCAGTCCATTGCTCATACTCTTTTTCCACTTCCTGTGCACCTCTGGCATGATACCCTGCAAAATAGGGATCTGTGGAAGGGGGACGCATGGAGCCACACCCCATGAGAAATCCGGTGAGGAGGGTTAAGCTTAAAATTTTGGTGAATGTATTCATATCAGACTCCTTCCACATTATTAGACTCACTTATATTTAATTAGTTTCACATGGAGGGTCAAGTGTTTATTATTAGGCTAATTGTCAGTTGCAGTAACCGGTAACTATCTCTAATTTACGTCAAAAATTCCCGGATATATCATGTATCGATCATGGCATAAAATAATAATGGTTCTTCCGCTTGTTCTCCTCTTAAGTACCTGCCCGCTGCAGTCACGTTCGAATCAGATTGATCTGACGTTTGCAGTGAGTGGTGGTGTATACGGAGAATTAGAGCCCTGTGGGTGAATAACCAATCCGACTGGCGGTGTCGCCAGAAAGGTAACCATGCTGCAGAAACTGCAGTCCATCCATTCCAATCTCGTCGTCCTCGATGCCGGTGATTTACTTTTTGGTGTTCCGAATCCCCCACCAGCGGATAGAGAAACAGCAGAACGTAAGATGCAGCTGCTGATACAAGCCTATAATGACTGCAAGTATGATGCACTGAATATCGGAATTAATGATTTGCCGCTGGGGATTGATTTTCTCAAACAATTTGAGTCAATGGCGAACTTCCCGTTCCTGTCAGCCAACATTCTTGATTCATCCGGGAACGTGATATTCAACCCGTATATTATCGTAAGAAAGGATAACATCTCAGTTGGTGTAGTAGGCGTCACTTCCGGAAACACTCTGACCGAGGGGGTCCGGTTCGCTGAGGTAGTAGAATCCGCTCAGGCAATGTCTCGCAAAATCGAAACCGAGGTTGACTATACCATCCTCCTGGCCAGCGTGTATAATCCCGAGGCAAAACAATTGCAGAGCGCAGATCTGGAGTACGATTTGATCATTCGTTCTCATACCCCGCGGTTTTCCCGTATCCTGAATGAAACCCAATCCGGGTATTATCTGCAAACCGGAAAAGAAGGACAATACCTTCAGCTCCTTGACATTCGGGCGGCCTCATCGGTAGCAAAGTTAACCGACCTCTCCAATGAAAAACAGCGGCTGCGATTTATTGCATCCCGATTGGATACGTTTAAAGAACACGCGGGGAACCAATCGCCGGAAGAAGTTTACAAAGACCGGAAGGCCATAGTGTCGTTCATCGACGGACTGGAGCAACAACAACAGGAATTAAAACAAATCATTGCACAAAATCAGAATTATATTGCACTGGATATGATCAATCTCGGTTCCTCGGTTCCCGATAACGAAAAATGGCTGAGCCGGGTGAAAGAGTTCAATGATTATCACCAAACAGTGGTGCAACAGTGACTCTCTATCTCCACACTCACTTCTGGCTAAGTGGTGATAACTCATTATTCGGCGGTTGGCATAAGCAAAAATCCGTTTATGAGGGTATAGCAATAGTGCACATAGTGTTAGCAAATGAACCCACTGGTGCGCACCGATTTTTCTCTTGCATAGGAGTATGATGCGCTATAATTTATTTTTGTTGAAAAGCGAGAGTAGCTCAGTCTGGTAGAGCCTCACGTTGCCAACGTGATTGTCGCGGGTTCGAGTCCCGTCTCTCGCTCCAGAAAGCCCCTGAAAAAGGGGCTTTTTTTATGCCAGACTCACACGAATAAATTATCCCACACTACTATCATTCCACTGGATGGTCGGCAGTAGAACTCTGTTATACTACTGTGTGTAATCCTAAGAAATGAATCCAATCTCAAAAGTCCTGAAAAGGAATTTATAGTGTGCATTATTGTTAAACATTATTCCTATAAATAGAATTCATTAATATGACTATTAAATTACCTCAGGACATTACCACACCGTCCGGGAGTGACCGTTCGGTGGGCATTGATCTGATTTCACCCCCGGCAGTCATTCCGAGCGACCGACTGGTGTTCAGGAGGGAGTCGGGATGACTCGACTGGGCGTGGAGTTGCCTTCCCGTCGCTGAACACAGCGATCACAGAAACTGAGTTAATTTAATAGTCATGTTCATTAATGTATATCTAATAATATTAATTATTCTTTTCATTCGTGATAATCCGTGTCCATTCGTGGTTCCTATCGTGGTCTCATGAATATACAGTGATGACCATCCGGAACCTGAGGGATAAAATAGAGCCATATATCCGGAATTGTAGTTGCGAATGACAGGGACATGTTGTTACATTTTCATGCTGGAAAGACAAGGCGACGTACCCAAGTGGTCCAAGGGAGCGGTCTGCAAAACCGCGATTCGTCGGTTCGAATCCGACCGTCGCCTCATTTTGTATATCTATCCCCTGCCGGAGTGGCGGAATTGGCAGACGCAACGGACTTAAAATCCGTTGAGGTTTCGACCTCGTGTGGGTTCGAGTCCCTCCTCCGGCACATGAACTCCCTGTAATCCCTGTGGTTACAGGGTTTTTAGTTTTATGGTATAATATAGGTACATGACTATTACTTAAGTTTGACACCGGCAATGCCAAAAACACCCGCTATTAAAGGGTTTT
>CAYPST010000073.1:992-20931 GCA_964413425.1 uncultured bacterium | reverse complement strand
GGACACGCAAATTTCCCGGTTCATCCAATCCACGTTTCAATCGTATTCGCAGACCTTTAACAACCGGTATCAGCGGAGTGGTCGATTGTATGAGAACCCCAATCAGCCCAAGCATATTGATGATGATGCCTACCTCCACCAGATCTGCCGGTATATCCACCGGAATCCGCTGGAGGCGGGGCTGGTGAAACATTTGGCCGACTGGCGGTATTCCAATTATCCGGCAGCAAAACGGTTCCCTGTATCCCGAAGCATTGGTGAGGGAGTGGTTTGCTACATCGGAGGAGTATCAGGAATTCGTGGAATCGGCGGATGAGGATTACGCTGATATCGGTCCATACCTGTTTGAGTGAACAGCGCTAGCGGCTTTAAGTCCGCCGACAGGCGGGTTAAAGCCGCGGAACCACAAGACACGGAGGAGGGTCACCCGCTTTAACCCCCGAAACTGCCGGGGACTTGAAGCGGGAATGTAGGTGGCGGGTTGAAGCCGTGGGGCCAGCCGCGGAACAGGAGGGATCCCCCCTGGGAGAATCCTCGTCACGTGTGGGGGGTATAGCCTATACCATTAATAAAAAAACCCCCGAAAGGCTGACCTTTCAGGGGTTGAGAAGCAGAGCGGGCGAAGGGAATCGAACCCTCGTCACGAGCTTGGGAAGCTCGGGTAATAACCATTATACGACGCCCGCTTGGTTTCAAAAGTAGCGGATTTTCGTTCCCTTGTCAAGAGTCCAGTGCTATCCGGTGGTCATTTATGTCTAATTAACACTGAAAAGCACCGAAATACTCTGAAATATAAAAATCAATCCTCTCAAAGGGAATCTTCACATTTCAAGTGTTTTTCATCTGCGGTCATCGATTCTTCCGCGTCACTCTCCCAATGGGATCTCCATAGGATGTGTGCTATTCGAGGTAGTGGGGAGCGGGGACTCTTTACTCTTTGCCCATAACTCTTAACTTTTCTTTGCGTCAATTCGCGATCTTCCCGGCTTCCGGCACTTCCGGAAACTCCTTCCGGATGCGTTGCCACTCCATTTTGAACCAGGGACTGTACCGGTCGGGATGTTCCCGGAATTCCCGGTCCACCTCTTCGGCGTCCATCCATTGCCATTCGGCGATTTCGGTGGGATTCACGGTGGGCTCTTGGTTGGAACGGCCCACGAACACCGAGCAGATCTCCCGTTCCGAGCCTTTATCTTTGTAGGGCACGTGATATCGAAACTTGAACAGATACTGCAGGTCCGTCTCCAGCCCCAGCTCTTCTTTCAGGCGCCGGCGGGCGGCTTCTTCCAGGGATTCGCCCTTCCGGGGGTGACTGCAGCAGCTGTTGGACCAGTACAACGGCCACAAGGGTTTCTCTTCGCTGCGCTGCTGCAGAAGGAGCTGGTTCTGATCGTTGAAAATAAATATGGAAAACGCCCGGTGAAGAATGGCTTCTCCGGCGTGACATTCCACCTTGCTTTTATAATCGATGACATTGTCGTCCTCATCCACGCAGATGAGCAGTTCGTCGTCAAAAGAGACTTTATCGTCCATAACACTCATTGCCTTTCCGGTTAATTGAAAAGAATATAGATGATGGCTGCCGGAAATGCACGGTTGTTTTTGGTCCACCGTCAATTGTCAATTGTTGGTTGTTCACAGTGGAGGAAAAGTGTACTTCCATTGGAAAGCAGAAGGCAAACGGCAGAAGCATGCGGTACGGAAAGGAAGGAGAATTCGAAATACGTTGGAAGGAAGTGGAATTCTCCGGGAAGGTAATGGGAAGAAGTGAAAAGGCAGAAGGCAAAAGGCAAAAGTAAGCGATGCGTAAGGGAAAAAGCATTCGTAATACGCTGGAAGGAAGTGGAATTCTCCGGGAAGGCAAAGAACAGACGTGAAAAGTGAAACGTGAAAAGTGAGAAGCATTTCGCCGTTATCTAAGGCGGGAAACAGTACGCGGAAGAGGATGATACACCAGATGATTACATATGGAAAAGACGTGAGACATTAAAAATGAAACACTGAAATCACTGAAAAAACAACAATTGACGATTGACCATACCCAATGGCAAACCAGCTCACTTCCTGAATCATACTTCCCCTCGCATCAATCCAATCATTTCCAAACACATGCTTCTCACTTCTGCCTTCTCACTTTTCACTTTTACCTTCTGCCTTTCTATCCGTGTAAATCCATTGTTTCAGTGAACATCTGTGTGCTATTAATCAAACGATCTCAGTTACGATCGCCCGGTACCCGGATTTCCGCATGGCCGCGGCTACCTGCTCTGAGGTATCGGGGCAGAGGGCGACCACGCCACCGCCTCCGCCGCCGCCGGTGAGTTTGGCGCCGAGCGCTCCGGTCCGCCGGGCAATTTCGATGAGGTCTTCCAGCTCTGGACTGGAGACTTCCAGAGCGTTCAGCAGTCCCTGATTGATGTTCATGAGCTTGCCCAGCTGCTCCAGGTTGTAATTTTCTATGGCCTGCACGGCGGAAAGGGTGAGGTCATCGATCTGTTCAAAGAGCTTTTCATAATGGGTTCGGTGTTTCTCCCAGCCTTCCCGGACCAGGGCGACCATTCTGGCGGTCAGGCTCTCCACGCCGGTGAGACCGATGACGACCGGCAGCGGCTGCTTCACCTGGAGGTCCCGCATAAAGGGCGGCTCCCCACGGCGGAACAGGGTGAACTTCCCGTAGGTTGCCAGGGTGTTGTCGATGCCGGACGGATTGCCGTGGGCGATCTTCTCCGACTCGAAGGAGAGCTCCTGCACCTCCTCATCCGAGAGGCCGAGATGAAAATGTTCGTCGAACGCCCGGATGATGGCGACCGCCAGGGCGGCGGATCCGCCCAGTCCCATGGCCCGGGGGACGTTGGGAAATATCTCGATGGTCATATTGCAATCTTCCAGATGCAGGCGTTCCAGCAGCATATCCAGGGACTGATAAATAGAGTAGCGATGCCTGGCCCCTTTCCGGACTTTTTCTTCCACACCCCAGCGGGGGATGAGGAGATGGATGCCGTTCTCGCTGTCCCATACCTTGGCCTGCATGGCCAGGGGCAGGGGAGCGGCAATTGCGTGCGTGCCATACACCACCGAGTGTTCTCCCAGGAGAATCACCTTGCCGTGTCCCGCCGGCAGCCGCTCGCGCTCTATTTCTGATAATTCTTCGGGCGAGGGAACCTGTTGCCGCTGTTCCAGATCTTTGATGATCTCCTGTGCCTTCCAGACCTTGATATCACCATCCTCAATAAGCCGTTCCACCACTGTTTCAAAGATCTCGGGTTCGGCCCCGGCGGCATTGGCCACGCTGCGGGCGTGCAGGGTCATGTGTCCCCGCTGGATGCCTTCGGTGACCAGCGCCCGGAGCGCGGCAAAGTTCTGGGCCAGTCCCACGGCACCCATGACTTCCGCCAGTTCCCGGGCGGAATGGATGTCCAGCAGCCGGTGCGCGATTTCCACCGCCGGGTTGGCCTGGAGCGATCCCCCGACAATGCCCACTTTCAACGGCAGTTCGATGGTGCCCAGTAAGTCGCCGTTGTCCGCCGTTTCCCACCGGGTCAGCGCCTGGTAGTGATCACCTCTGGCGGCGTAGGCGTGGGCGGCGGCTTCAATGGCGCGCCAGTCATTTCCGGTGGCAATGGCCACGGGATCGATCCCGTTCAGAATGCCCTTATTATGGGTGGCGGCACGATACGGGTCCGTTAGGGCAAATTCGTTGGCCAGGATGATCCCGTCCCGCACTTGCTCGCCGGGAGTCTCGTTAAATTCCAGGAGATCCGGCGGAATCCGGCAGCGGGTCGTGACCAGCGAACGGTCTGTTAGATTGGAGAGAATCCGCAAATAGACCGTCCCCCCGGTGATTTTTTCGATGAGCGGGGCCACGCCTTCGCACATACTGTTCACCAGGTTGGCGCCCATAGCATCTCTGGTATCCACCATCAGATGGACAATCACCATATCTCCGCAATCGGATACATCCGGGAGGATCCGCACTTCCAGATCCTGGGCTCCGCCTCCCCGGGCAACCATGTTGGGATGTAAACTGTTGGCGAGATTGAGAATCTCTTCTTTGTTGGCAAAGAGCTCATCTCTGGCTACAGCGGAATTGTCTGTTTTTGCCACCTGCACCTGACCGATGAGTATGGGGTCCGTACTGGTGCTCCGGAATCCACCGCTCCGGAGCACGGTTTTTGCCGCCGAGCTGACCCCAGCGATAATAGACGGTTCCTCCACCACCATCGGGACCACATACGGTTTCCCGTTAATCATAAAATTGAGTCCCAGTCCCATGGGAAGGCCGAACACTCCTATCACATTTTCGATCATCCGGTCGGCCTGCCCGGGAGTCAGTACATGGAGATTATTCATCAGGGCGATATAGTCCTCTTCGGTCAGTATCTTCTTCTCCCGGAGGATTTCCAGCCGTTCCTCGATGGAATGTTTGTAAAATTTCGCGATCCGTGAAGTTTCCATAGGACAATCCTAATCTGCTTTCGGTGTCAGGTGAACTCCCTGCGCGGATATCGAGAGCGGCAGCAATTGACAGGCACTTGCCGATATGCGTTCTCGAATATCATCCCTGACATCCGGATTATCCGTCAATGCCACCCCGATATCTCCGGCGCCCGCCCCGGAAGGTTTGTATACTCCACCGGCTTTCTGCACAATCTCACGAATTTGCCGGTGTTCTTCCGAAATAATAGGTATCCCGGCTTCGGAACCCAACTGCTGCAGCATATAATAATACTTATCCGCAGTTTCCAGAAACTCCGACCACCGGGATCGTTGAAAGTACTCGCTCCCGTCTTCCGAGAGTCGAATGAGTTCCGCCATGCTTTCTTTATACTCCCGGAGGTTCTGGCGTTTATATTGATTCAACCGTTTCACAAACCGGGTGGTGGAAGCCGGTATGCCGGTCCAGATGGTCAACAGATACAGGTCTTCAGGCCATCCTTCCAATGAGGTTACTTCCCAGCGATGATGTTTGCCGGTGTCCGCCCGGTAGCAGAGAACATTTCCGTAAGTGCTGGCCGCCACATCGATGCCGCTGCCGAGTTTTCCCTGGGCGGCCCGGTGTGCTTCCAATGATTGATCGAACAGGGCGTTTTTCTCTGGCGGCAGTTCCGGAGTGTCCTGGAAATAACTCTGCAATCCGGCACAGAGGGCGACAGTCATGGCGGCACTGGATCCCAGTCCCAGTTTCACACCGGATTCATGGTAAAAGGCATCGGTCCTGATTGAGAGGTCTGCCCGGGAGCTGCCCTGTTCATGCAGGCTTCTCCCTGCGAAACAATGAGTGAGCAGTTTCTGGACAAACCGCAGGCGATTCTGGTCCCGTTTTGAGATTGATTCGAGAAACTCAACACTACCTTGTTCATTCGCAGAGAGCGGGAGACATTGAACGCCCAGAGTGGGAGAGCTCAGGCGATAAGTTTCCCCGAAGTTTGGTTGAATAGTGACCTGCGCGTACCGGTCCACGGCCGCCACCAGGGATCTGGCGCCTTCCAGCACCGCATATTCGCCCAGGAGAATCAGTTTACCGGGAGCGTTGACGGTGAGTTTCAAGCGGAGTCCTCCAGGACTGTTGCGTCGGGTCCGGGTCCCGCGGGGATGATATCCCGGATGTCCGGAATATCGCGCAGTGAACCCAGAATCTGTTGCTGGTGTTCGGGCAGGCAGAGCACCTTCACCTGGGGACCCGCATCAATGGTAAAATAGGCCGGGAGCCCTTGTCTGCGAAGGGCGCGTATGGCATGCATAACCGTTATGGTTCCGGGTTCCCAGTAGAGAATCCCGGGGCGTGAAGATATAGTGAGCGCATGCATTTTCAGGCAGCTGTATTCGCTGAGTTCGCCCAACTTTTCGAAATCGCGGGTATGCAGTGCATCGCGCATCTCCGCGAGATCCTGAAAAGAGGTCTCCACCCAGGCGGTATAGTAGGGGGATGTTTCTGCAGATCGGGTCATGCCCTCCCGGCTGCTGAACCGTTTTTCCTCCCTGGAAATCACCAGGACCAGCAGGCGGATATCCCAGTAATCTTCATCATGGATCCGAACGGCGAATGCCTCGTCTGGATCCGGGTGCATTTCCACGAATCCCCCGTAAACGGATCGGGCAGCTGAGCCGGAACCCCGGCGGGCCAGGGCGGAAAGTTCTTCCGGGCTGAGATTCAAGCCGGCAGCTTCGGCTGCGGCGAGGGTTAACGCTGCAAAGCCGGAAGCGGAAGAGGCTAATCCCGCACCGGTGGGGAAATTATTGGCGCTCAGAATATGTGCTCTGGTTGAGATCTCCGCTCGTTCGCGAATAAGGTTCAGAAATCTCGAAACCCGGTTCAATTGGTTTGGTGTGGCTTCTTCTTCATTTAATATCAGCTGATCCCGGGCGAGATTTTCGTCAAAACGAAGTGTTGTGGTGGTGTGCAGGGCATCCAGGGTCATGGAAATCGATCCCACCGCCGGAATATTCCGAACCGGATCCCGTTTTCCCCAGTATTTAATCAGAGCGATATTGGCGTGCGCCCGGGCGGTGCATTCGTTACCGGCTTTCATGATCCGGCGTTTTCATCTTTTGGAGTGACCACATCCAAAATTCTGTTGTCCCTTTAATGTACCGCTGATGATTTTAGATTACTGAAAGTTACAAAGATCTCCCAGAAGATAAAACTGTCTCTGTTCGATCTGACTCCGGAAGATCAGAAATAGCACACAGATGACGCGGAAAAAACCGATGACCGCAGATAAACCACAAGGCAAAGGGCAAAGGGCAAACGGCAAAGGGCAGAAGTATTTCGCCGGCATCTAAGGTATACACTCGCGCGCCGAAGAGGTTCATGAACCAGATTGATTATAGAAAGCAGAGTGAACCAGGGAATGGAAAGGGTGAGTTTGTATGTCAGCGGCTTCGGGGTTTAATGAATCCTAACAGTGAAAAGCACCCAAATCACCGAAAAACCAGAACTCGCAATGTTTTTTACGATTGACAATTGACAATTGACCACTAACTGTCTTTCTGACTCCTCCTTGTCGCCAAACCAGGCAAACCGATGCCCAACACATACGTTTGCCCTTTGCCATCCTGTGTTCATCCACCGTTTCCGTGCATATCCGTGTGCCATTAATAAGGGCTGTATAAAATTCCGTTTGTACTTTTTCCCGAAATTGTTGTATCCTTGAGTCATATATTTTGGAACCTTAAATAGCTGTGAGCAGCTGTGACCAATTTCGCGGTTATTTTACCACCGGGCTAACCAATAATTTGAAAATGTTTCAGAACGGGAGGACAGAGCATGGCCAAAAAGATAGTGTTGCAGGAAGAGGACATTCCGAAGAATTATTATAACATTATTGCGGACTTACCCTTTGAACCTCATCCCCCGCTGGATCCGGAAACCCGGGAGCCTATGGGCCCGGAGAAGATGTCCGTCATTTTTCCCATGAACTTGCTGGAACAGGAAATGTCCGGCGATCGGGAGATTCCGATTCCGGAACCGGTGTTGAATGCGTATATCAACTATCGTCCGTCTCCGCTGGTGCGTGCCACAGAGCTGGAGGCGGCACTGGATACGCCGGCCAGGATTTATTTTAAATACGAAGGGGTCTCGCCGGTAGGCAGTCATAAACCCAATACCGCTATTCCGCAGGCTTATTACAACAGCCTGGCCGGCACCAAACGTCTCACCACGGAAACCGGTGCAGGCCAGTGGGGCAGTGCCCTGGCATATGCCTGCAACATGTTCGATATGGAATGTCTGGTTTATATGGTGCGGGTAAGTTTCGATCAGAAACCGTATCGAAAGATCGTGATGAAGACGTATGGGGCAGATGTCTATCCCTCGCCTTCCGATCGCACGGAAACCGGCCGGGCCATTCTGGAGAAAGATCCCGATACGCCCGGCAGCCTGGGGATGGCTATTTCCGAAGCTGTGGAGGAAGCGGTGAAAGACAAGGATACCAAATACTCGCTGGGTAGCGTCTTAAATCATGTGTTGCTCCATCAGTCTATCGTTGGACAGGAAGCGAAAAAGCAGATGGATATAGCCGGTGTCTATCCGGACATTATTATCGGATGTCACGGCGGTGGCAGCAATTTCGCCGGGCTTGCCTTTCCGTTTGCCAGGGATAAAATCAACGGGAAGGATCTCGATCTGGTGGCCGTGGAACCCGTTTCATGTCCAACCCTCACCAAAGGGGAGTATGATTATGATTTCGGGGATTCCGCGGGGATGACACCGTTGATGAAGATGTACACCCTGGGACATGATTTTGTTCCGCCATCCATTCACGCCGGTGGATTACGATATCACGGAGCGGCTCCGCTGGTCAGTTTACTGGTCCGGGAAGGGTTGATACGGGCGGAATCGCTGTCTCAGATAGATATTTTCGACGGGGCAGTGTTATTTGCCCGAACCGAGGGCATCATTCCGGCACCCGAATCCGCCCATGCCATACAAATGGCGATCGTGGAAGCACAGAAGGCGAAGGAAGAAGGCAAAGAAAAAACTATCCTGTTCAATCTGAGCGGACACGGATTGCTCGATCTCTCTGCGTTTGAGGAATATTTCGCAGGGAATTTGCAGAGAGAAAAAGGAGTCTAGGGACTCACACCGATCAAGTGCAGGATCGCGGAAGCTCCCGGATGCTGGTGGATCCGGAATGTTCGGCTGTCCATCCTGTAAGTAAATATACTCCTTCTTAACCAGTGATTTTCGTTACCTGGTGCCACCTCTATCGGGTACGTCCCGAAGCAATCTTCGGGATAAGGAAATAGGTTCGTAGGGGTGGGACGGTGCTGGTGTTCGTCCCAGCCAAAGCAGCGTGAATGATCCCCTGCTGATTGAAACGGATATCTCTCCTTCCCGCAACCACTGATATACCTATGTACCTCATGTACCTCTGCACGTTAATCCTTTGGATGTGTGGAAATGAAAGGATCTGCGGTCATCCCCGACGACTCAGGGCAGGCTGGTCGTTTCTGTGCTTATCCCCGGTGGTGCGGGACAGGCTGCCTCGTCCCGCTCCGGCGGAGTCCTTTGGACCCTTGTGATGTACTGTTTTTATGAATTATTCAAACTAATTATGTAAGCCATTTTACTTTTTGAGTCTTCTGAATTTATATTTTACATTTTATACGCTTGATATCCGACGCTCGGATTCAGCCAGTTCACAAATAACAATGACGGAAGGAATACAGTCCATGGGTCAAAAATACTATTTCTCATATATAACGATTATAACGACAACAATGCTTTTCTTGGCCGGACTTGTTGGGACCACGAGCAAGGCCCACCCGAAATTTGCAGTCCGGGAGGCAGCCACCTGCGTCCAGTGCCACGTGAATAACCAGGGCGGCGGACTGCGGAACGATTACGGAGCGGACTATTACTCAAAAGAGGTGCTGCCGGCGATTCCCTGGGAGGATTTTGGCAAAGAAAATTTCACTGCCGCCATTAACGAGTTTATCCGGTATGGTTCGGACGTGCGAGTGCAGTTCTATAACTATACCGAACAAAATGAATCACGGAATGCCTTCTTCCCGATGCAGGCGGACCTTTACCTTGGGATCACCCCGGCTGACCAATTCCAGCTCTACTTTGAACAGTCTTTGTTTCGGACCGTTGCCTCCACCGATCTCTGGGCACAGTGGAATAATTCCGGCGAGAATGTGTATGTGCGTTTCGGACAGTTCTTCCAGGATTACGGATTGCGGCTGGACGATCATACTTCGTTTATCCGGGGCGGGAATGACGGCAGTGTCGTTGTCAGCGAAAATACCGCCCGGATTCCCACTCAATACCAGGGAATGCACTGGAAACCGGAGAATAACACTGTCGGTCTGGAAGCAGGCTATAATCCCATTGGATGGAAGATCACCGGAAGTATCGGAAAAAAAATGGGACAGGAAACGTACTCGACGGCAGTCAATGCTTCCCGTGCCTTCTGGATCGGTCAGGCCAACACGCTGGTAGGATTCAGTTATTTTACCGGCAGCTACTACCGGCAATTGGATCGATACTCATATTACGGTGTTTACGCAGGGATTAACTGGGGCCCGTTGACATTCATGGGCGAAGCGGATATCATGCACGAGTATCCGGCAGAGAACACCACCGGTTTCACCTCCTATGCAGATATCACCTGGAGAGTTCACAAGGGAATCTATCTTGCGCTGGAACACGATTATTTTGACGCCAACCGGGATCAGGAGAATACGGAGCTGGTGCGATATACTATTGGCGCAGAAATTTTCCCCATTTCTTTTGTGGAAATTAAGCCCCAGTATCGATTGCTGAATGCCACGGCCGCCCCGGATTTTTCGCGTTCCGAGTTTATTCTGCAGTCTCATTTCTGGTTCTAATACTCTGTTTTTGAGTTGCTTCTACCTGCAGACCGGCCTATATTTCGTCGAGATCTGTCATAAACATATTAGCCTCTGAAATATGAACGTCGGCGAACACCTGGTGAGAGCAAAGGAACGGCTGATTCCCGGAATGACATCAGAAAAGCATCTGACGTTCCTTCCGTGTTATTTTCATATCGATTTGCCGGAAGCATTTTCTCAAGAAGTTGATAATACTCCCGATTATAAGAGAAAGGCGGGCGGGGTGGAGAGGGGGTTCCGGCAGAGTCTTGACCTGGCAGCTGGGGGAGTTTCGGCATTAGATTTTTATCCTCTGCAGAGTTCAAACCTCGTGGCCAGGGCTGTCACAGGGATCCCGGACCGACAGGAACTGTTTCCGGCTTCAAACTCCAATTAAGATAAGGAATCACTCCTTTACCTGGCATCTATGGAAAAATCAGTCCTTTTCGTCGATGACGACACACAACTACTGGAATTTTTGCGCAGCGCCATCAAAGTAACTGAGTTCGTGGGATATACCGCAAAATCCGGGAAGCAGGCACTGGCGATCCTGGAACAACATGATATTCAGGTGGCCGTTGTGGATCAATCGATGCCCGAAATGCCCGGGACCGAGCTGCTGCGGGAGCTCAAACTGTCTTCTCCGGATATCATCCGCATCATTATGACCGGATATGATGACCTCCAATTCGCGATTGATGCCATCAATGAGGGGGAAGTTTTCCGCTTCTTACGGAAACCGTTTACCGTGCAGCAGCTGACCGGAATCCTGAATGATGCGTTTGAGGAATATCAGCGCAATAAAAACCACCATCACATTATAAAGCGGCTGGAAACCCTCCAGGACGGCCCGGAAGAGGGATACGAAAAAGAAATGTCCCAAACCGCATTCTTCCATCTGAATAAGACCGACGGGACTATCCTGCACGTGAATTCTGCGGCTGAAGACCTCACCAACTTTCCCAGGGAAAAATTACTGCACTCCCGGTTTAGTGAAGCCATAGGAGATATTGATTACGAAGCGTTCTGGCAGGAAATTGAGCATGGATTGGAGGCGTACGGGATCGCCTTGACCCAGCTGAAGTTACATTCAGGAGAAAAGAGCCACCATTACGATATTACGGCCATCCTCTCGCCTGGTGAACCGGACGGCGCCGGGCATGAACACGTCATTATGGTGTTTTCTCCTCAGTATCAGATGACCTCTGCTGAATTAAATCTTTATAATTATGTCATCGATCTGGAAACCAATCATGCGCTCAAGGATCGGGGATTAAAGTTCCTCTATGAAATGAGCAAAAAGGTCGGAACGACGCAAAACTTCGATGAACTGGTAGAGACCATTTTTTCGGATTTGAAGAAAATTATCGATTTTGATATCGGAATGTTGGCCACCTTCCGGGACCGGGATACTGATGCCTACGTCATTTCCGACTATATCCTGAATGAGTCCGTTCTCTCCATGCTGAGAGCAGAAATTCACGGACAGTATTTCACCCGGAGCCCCTCGCAGCTGCCCAAGATCAGTCCGGATATCAAAATTAACAATTGGGATGGCGGGCAGTCCGAGGATGCTTCCGAGCTGCCGAACGATGGGATTAAAGCAAATATTAACATTCCTTTAAAAGCTCCTGAAGACCAACTTGTGGGTATGGTTTATATAGGTTCCTGCCAGAAGTCCAGCTACAGTGGGGAGGAGGTCCGGCTCCTGTATACCTTTGCTGCCAGGATTGCACTGGTTCTGCATATTATCAATAACCTGTTTGCTTTTCGACAGGTCAAAGAGATGGCCATTAGAGACAGTCTGACAGGATTATACAATCGGCGCTATCTCGAAGAACAGATGAAAACGGAACTGAACCGCGCGCAGCGATATCACAGCAATGTTTCCTTCCTCATCCTGGACATCGATCATTTCAAAAAGGTCAACGATACCTACGGTCATCTCAGAGGTGATGAGATCCTGGAAGAGCTGGCCCGGCTTATCAGCAGCTCGGCCAGAAGCATTGACATTCCGGTGAGATACGGGGGAGAAGAATTTGTGATCATTTTACCCGAGACCAGCCTGGATGGGGCGCTGGTGATAGCAGAACGGTTGCGGAACCGGGTGGAAAATCACCGGTTCAGATCATCCGGTGATGGAAATAACTCACCTGAAGAAATCAGTATCACCATCAGTATCGGAATCAGTCATGCCTCGGCTTCAAATCTGATCACCTCCGAACAGCTGGTTGCCCAGGGCGACAAAGCGCTCTACTACGCGAAAAAGAATGGCCGCAATCGGGTGGTGTCGTATGATTCTCTGGAACCGGCAATGAGCTAACCGGAATATTTCTCTCGAAATAACATCAACTCGGCCAGATTTATCTTCTCTTTCAGGAACCCCGGTTACGTGATTTTCTTTCTGGCGAACTGTCGAATGGATAATGTCCGGAAAGTTTTTCGATTCGAAGATAAATTTTCCGCTCATACACGGGGTGATGCTATCTGAAACCTCAGAACCGAATGAACGCTCCGGCTTCTGCGGTTGCCGAACAAACGGATGATCGGATGAGCACATGTTGGAATTGTACTCCGAACTATGATTCGTCGGAGGCAGGATTCTTGTACTTTTGTTAGTCCATGCGGAATCATGTCTACGCTTTTTCAGATCACTTCTTAATACCAGAGCGGGGATGAAATCATCTTATGGGACCTTGATACACCTCTGTGAATTGAATTGACAGTTCTGACACGGTAACAATGGCTCCGATCATTTTTCCGGATATGTTGACTCAGAAAACCGCATGATTGATCCATTGCCATGCTAAAAATTTGCAATTAAATTATAGAACTTATTTACTTTTTAAACTTATTCTGGTTGGTATGATTTATGTGTTTGTATTAATCGTGGTGCATTCGGTACAAGGTGATTAACGCGATGGTATTTGTTCATCTCGATATGCCGGGGGAGCTGAGAATCGATTGTATGAACCCAGGAAATAGGGCAATCGTCTCTTGAGAGAGATTAGCAATAGAATCCGGACGGCGTTCTCGGGAGTATTTCTGATAGGAGTTCTTTCTCTCTCTGCCCAGGCAGAGCCTATTACCTTCGTGAACTGCACCGTCTATACCATGACAAGCCAGGGCGTTATAACAGACGGTTTTGTACAGATTGCGAATGGCGAGATTATTGCCGTTTCTGACCGGATATCAGTAGAGCAAGAGCAGGGAGAAATCATTGATCTCGAGGGCGGGTATGTCCTGCCGGGTTTCATTGACGCCCATTCCGGACTCGGCTTGCACTCTTCCCGGATCCCGACCGACCATCCCGGTTCCGTACTCGAATATTTTTACCCGGAGAATTCCGATATTCTGACTGCTTTATATGCAGGTATCACCACAATTGCATTGCGACCGCCAGCGGATTCTCTGTTCAGTGGATATTCAGCACTGGTGCATCTTCTCCCGGATTCCCTGGGAGGACCGGTGGTCGCAGCGGATACTCTGGACCTGCAGATCTCGCTGTCCGGGCCTTTCCGTCTTCCTTTGAGAGATCATCAAAACCTATCCGGGGAGATACTGAAGCGTTCATACCAGTTCCGGAATGCCCTCCGGGATGGCTCATCGCCTGCTCCCCAGGGCGTGTCCTTCGGGCGTACTACTCCTGTAAGGCATGCAATACAACACAACATCCCGCTATATATCCTGGTGGACAGTGCAGTGAATTTTCTGCAGGTGAGCGAGTCATTACACTCCCTCCAAAATCCCCGGTACTACGGTCGGTTACACCATATCGTGGAAGCATTTGATATGAGCAGTGAAGACGAGATTACCAGGGATATGCCTCACCTGATACTTGGCCCAAGTTTGTTTGCCGTCGAGTCTGAAAGTAATCGCTATTACTCAATCCCGTCCAGGCTGACAGAGATTGGTGTCGAGTATACCGTCGGCTCATTTCACCCGGTCGCGGAACCGCCATCACTTTTAGATAACATCAGGAAGTTACCGCAGTATGGGATATCGGAATCTCAGGCGATTGCCGCGATCACTGCGAATCCCGGAAGGTATTTGCTGCCGCATTCGCGGCTCGGTACAATCGAGAAGGGCGCTCCGGCAAATCTGGTGGTCTTTAATCTTCCGCCTCTGGACGTCCGGAGTAAGGTTTTCCTGACAATTGTGAACGGACACCTCCTATGGAATACAGAAGAATAATACTCTGCTGGCTGCTGCTTCCGCTGCTGTTGTTGCCTCTTACGGTCAGAGGAGAGGCCTTCTTTATCGTCGGAGGCACTATTTTGACTATGACCGGGAAGACCATTGACAACGGGATTATCCGGATTGAAAACGGCAAGATCACCTATATCGGACGCCGGTTAGATATACCGAGCACGGCACTGCAGCTGGACGCCACTGATAAATATATCACCCCGGGGTTTATTGTGGCTCATTCCACTGTCGGACTGGTACAGGAGCACTTTACCGCAGATTCAGCCCGGGCTCTGGTAACACCAGGCTACCGGGTCATTGACCAGCTGGATCTCACGAATCCCGGGTTTGCGGAGGCCAGTCTCCACGGGATTACGACCGTCAACGTGATGCCCTATTCCAAACGTCCAATTCCCGGGGTTGGAGTATTGATTAAAACCGACGGGACCAGCTTCCGGGATCGGATTGTCAACCGGGCCAGTGCGTTGAGTGTCTTTCTCATTCAAGAACAGGTAACTTCTTTGGTAGGGCGGGAACGCAGTCTGGCTTCGGAAGTGGAGGCGATCCTCGAGATCCGGACCAATCTGCAGCGCGCATTGGAATTGAAGCGGTCCAGAGAAAACGGTGCAGGACCCACCTCGAATGAGAGAATTTCCGGGCATATGGAAGTATTGTTGAAGGCACTCAATCAGGAAATCCCAGTGATGATTTATGCCCGGACTCCCACCGAAATAGAGCGGGGAATATCTCTGTATGAAGATTTTGATTTACATCCCATATTTGTTAATATGGGAGGCATGGATCAAATGATGGAACGCTTTATGGGGCGAGCGATAGATTTTATTCCCGGACCGGTAGAGCATTCTGCTCTTCAGCAATGGATGGCGCCGATTGAATTCGAATTGCTCCGGAATCTATTCACGCGGAAGTTTCGCACCCAGATCCTGGTGAATGATTTTGGTATCGATGGCTCCGGTGGTATTCGTAATCTCCTGTATCAGGCGGCCATCCTGCAACGACTCAATATTTCCGGAGAGGAGGCGTTACGCAGTATTACCGTGTATCCTGCGGAAATGCTGGGAGTGGAGGATCGGCTGGGGACAATAGAAGTAGGCAAAGATGCTGATTTGAATATCTTCAGCGATCCGCCGCTTGAAGTGCAGTCAGTGCCGGACATTGTGATCGTGAACGGCGAGGTGGTGACTGAGGCACGGTGATAACAAAGCATGGTGCGGAAATATATCCGGAAATTGATTCAGGGGAAAATGAGTAAGGCAGAGATGCAATTCGATCCGCTGACCTTCGAGATCTTATCCAAAGCCAAGCATGTGGTGGCTCTTACCGGCGCCGGAATTTCCGCCGAGAGTGGTATCCCCACCTTTCGTGGTGAGGAGGGACTATGGCAGAAATTTAATCCGGAAGAACTGGCGAATTTTAATGCCTTTATGGAAAATCCGGATCTTGTCTCGGAATGGTATGAGCATCGTCGGGAAATTATTGAAAACGTGAAGCCCAATCCCGGCCATTATATGCTGGCAGCGCTGGAGAATTTGTTTCAATATGTCACCATTATCACCCAAAACGTCGACGGGCTTCACCAAAAAGCCGGCAGTTCGAATGTGATCGAACTCCATGGGAACATTTATCGTAATTATTGTATTGAGTGCAGCAAACGGTATGATTACAAGAATATGAAACGGCAGAATGGCGCACCGACCTGTGACGAATGCGGCGGACTCATCCGTCCCGATGTGGTCTGGTTCGGGGAACCATTGCCTTTCGAGACTATCCAAGAAGCAGAACATCACGCAGCCGCAGCTGACGTGATGTTCTCTATCGGAACGTCGGCCGTGGTCTATCCGGCTGCGGAATTACCGCGGACCGCAAAAAATCATCATGCCTATTTGGTTGAAATCAATCCCGAACATACCGATATTTCATTGATTGCCGATGAAACAGTGCGGTTAGAATCTGGAAAAGCATTACCTGAATTACTCAGACAGTATAGGTTATGGTTAGATTCATAAAAATTCCTGCGCTCCTCATATTCCTGGGAGCCCTGTTCACCTCGTGTGCCTATTTTAATACGGTGTATAACGCGAAGTCAGCCTATAACGACGGGTACCAGTCATACCGGACGAGTGAGCGGGAGGGCGTGCGCAATACCGGGCAAACCAATCAATATTTCCGGGAAGCGGTGACCAAGGGCAAGAAAATCCTGGCGGAATATGGGGATTCGAAATATGTGGATGACGCGTATCTGTTGATCGGCAAGTCATATTATTTTTTGGAAGAATACACATCCGCCCGGGAGTATTTAGACCGTCTGCTGACTGAACAGCCCAATAGTGAGTACTCGCAGGAAGCCCGTCTGTATCTCGGGAAAACTTATCTTGAATCTGAAGAATACATCCTTGCCACGCAGGAGATCGAACAGCTCCTTGGCGAATGCGACGATCAGGAAATCAAAGCCCAGGCCTATCTCACGCTGGCTGACTTGCACAGAGTTGAATCAAATGCGGAGGCAATGCTGGAAGCGATCAATTCGGCGATTGAGATTTCCAACGATACGGAAATTAAAGCGGACGCAGCATGGCGAACGGCCAGATGGGCCGAAGACGAGAACCGGTATGAAGAAGCGGAACGATTCTATCTGCAAGCAGCCCAATTTACAAAAAAACCCCAATTTGACAGACAAATCGATTTCCAACTGTCCCAGCTCTACCGAAAAAAGGGCGATTATTCCCGTGCGCGTGAAGAGATTTCCCTCATGCTGGCAAATGAGGAATTTCAGGATTTCTGGCCGGAATTGGAAGTTGAACGGGGGCTCCTGTACGAGTTTACGGGTGATACGTCGAACGCCATCGAAGCCTATCAATATGTGACCACTACTCATCAACGGACTGAGGCGGCGGCACATGCCTATTATCTGCTGGGAGAGCTTGCATATCACCGGATGCAGTATTCCGATGCCAAAGCAAGCTATCGGCAGGTTCCCCGCGCCCAGCGGAACTCACCATATCAAGATCTGGCGAATGAAAAGGTCACCATAATTAACCGACTCGAGGAAGTACGGGAATCCCGTGAGACGTTCGAGAAACAATTTATCGAAGCATACCAGGCAGGCAATCCTTCTGCCACTACCAGCGGAAACCCCGACCTGAATGCGGAAAAGGAGCTGGCCGATGCCCTGAAGTCGAATAAAAACACCTTGCCCTACGCGGTGTATTCCTGGCTGCTGGATACCGATACCCTTTCTCAAAAATCCGATTATGTTAACACGCTGTACGAAGAGGCGGAATTATATGTTTTTGATCTGCAAAACCCCTCCCGGGGAATGGCCCTGACAGATACGATTCTCGCCCTTGCCGCCGATCAGGCCAGCAGTGCAAAGGCTTCTCTGTTGCAGGCATACACTTACGAGCATATTTTCAACCAGCCAGATCGTGCACGGCAAATACAAGAAAAAATCATTCAACAATATCCCAACACACTGGCCGCACGCTCTCTGCAGGATACATCGGCAGCCTTGAAGGAGAAAAGCAACTTCGCTGCACATGATCCCCAGCAGGTGAATGAGCAATACCAAATAGCGGACTCTCTGATGATGCAAGGACAATTCAGCCAGGCTGTCGCCGTATTACACCGGATACACCGGAATTTTCCGGAAACCTGGTATGGTGCGAAGTCCTTATTTGCTCTGGGATGGGTCTATGAAAATCAGCTGATGAATCTGGATTCCGCCCTCACCATGTACCAACGATTTCAGCAAAGATATCCCGACCACACCCTGACATCAGAAGCCAGCGCCAAACTGAAAGATCTGCAACGAATTAAGGTCACGCTTGAAAACAGTGCCGAACTTGTCGAATCCGGAGAAACACCTGCAAACTCAAAAGAGCCCCGGATAGACCAGAGGCTTGAAGAACCGGATAAGCCATTAAATGAGCAGCAGCAACCGGAAACGGACTCCAGGGAACCAGAGAAACTTCTGAGATAGAATTTCTGTCAGCAATCACCACGAATCGGTATCCCAATTCAATTCCAGGTACAACACATGTGAATATGAGTAAAATTTATCTTGAACAGGCTCCTGTCTATTCCAATGACGAAATCGCACAGCAGATCTTTGAATTGCAGTTGAAAACACCATCAATCGCCCGCGAACATCAGCCCGGGCAATTTATAAATATCCAGACCAATCCCCAGGGATTGCCACTCTGGCGCCGCCCTTTCAGTATCGCGCGCATCTCCGGCGATATCATCGAGATCATTTATAAGGCAATCGGGATGGGAACAAAACAGATGGCTGCTTTCCAGCCGGGCGACACCGCAGATATTATCGGACCGCTTGGCAACTCTTTTACCGTGGATATTGAAGCCGGAGCGACTCCGCTGTTAATAGGCGGCGGTTTGGGATTCGCACCGTTGATTATATTGCGGGATTACTTTGTTAACCAGGGAATTTCACCGGTCTTGTTTATGGGCGCGGTCACAAAGGAAGAACACTATTACCTCGACGATTCAGCAGCTGAACTTTACTTAACCACCGATGATGGTACGCTCGGATCTCAGGGGCTGGTAACCGATCACCTCCAGCGGTACCTTGACGAATCGGACGAGCATCAGAGATTTGTCGCGTATTCCTGTGGCCCGGAACCCATGATGGCGCAAGTTGCGTCTGTCTGCCAGGCCCACAACATTCCGCTCGAATTATCGATTGAGCGGGAAATGGCATGTGGCATTGGTTTATGCCAGGGATGTGCGATTGAACAAAAACCTCCGCATAAAAAATATGCACTGGTGTGCAAAGATGGGCCCATTTTCAATGCGGAAATGCTCGCATTCACGGATCAACCAGGCAATGCCAATGATTGATATCCGCACACAGATGGGGAATCTGGTATTGAACAATCCTATTCTGACCGCCAGCGGGACCTTCGGGTATGGTGATGAGTTGCCGGATTACGTAGATATCAATGAATTCGGTGGGATTGTTACCAAATCGTTAACCAGGCGGCCCCGTGACGGGAATGCACCGCCACGGATAGTCGAGACCGCCAGCGGGATGCTGAACTCCATCGGATTAGCCAACATTGGCGTGGAGGCTTTTATCCGGGACAAACTCCCTATCATCCGGGAAAAAGAAACGGTGATCATAGTCAATATTGCCGGAAGTACGCTGGAAGAATATTGTGAAATTATGGAATTGCTGGATGCGGAAACAGGCATCGATGCCTATGAAATCAATGTATCCTGTCCGAATGTAAAAGAGGGGGGAATGGAATTCGGTGTTTCCTGTCCCCATCTGGAGCGACTGATCGCGGCATTGAGGAAGCTCACCGGGCGTCCGATAATCACCAAGTTATCCCCGAATGTCACTTCCATAGAAGAGATGGCGCAAGCGGCGGTG
>CAYPST010000073.1:0-982 GCA_964413425.1 uncultured bacterium | reverse complement strand
GGACGCTGGTTCGGATATGGTGTCGCTGGTGAACACCCTGGTGGGAACAGCCATTGATATCGAGAAGCAGCGCCCGGTGCTCAGCACAATTTTCGGGGGATTATCGGGACCGGCTATTCAGCCCATCGCATTAGCCCAGATCTTTAAAGTATACGAAACCGTTGATGTGCCGATAATAGGGATCGGCGGAATTGGCAGTGCGGAGGATGTTATCGCGTTTCTGATGGCCGGAGCGTCTGCCGTGGAGATTGGAACTATGAACTATCGTGATCCCGGCATCGGCCTGAAATTGATTCCGCAAATAGAAGCATGGCTTCAGGAACATGACATTGAACAAATATCCGATATACTCGGAGCGGCCCATGCATAAAGGGCTTACCGGTCTGCTGATACTGGTGTGGGGAGGGATGCTCTTTACCTGCGCTCCTGCACCACGGTTCACCTCCACCCCGGAAACTCCGGAATCACCGGCTGTGGTTTCGTCTTCAACCCGCGAGTCGGAAACCCCGCCCTCACTCAGCACAAAATTCAGACCCGGCGAATCGTTTGTCGGCGTTGCTTCATACTATGGTCCGAATTTTCACGGACGCCAGACCGCCAATGGAGAAACCTTCGATATGTACGGTATCACGGCAGCACATAAGACGTTACCGTTTAATACCGTCGTGCGGGTAACCAATCTCAAGAGTAATCAATCCACGCTGGTTCGCATTAATGATCGCGGCCCCTTTATTCCCGGCCGTGTGCTGGATCTGTCCTATGGTGCCGCCAGGAAAATTGGATTGCTGGTAGATGGAACGGCTCGAGTGCGGATCGATATCATCGAGGTGGGTGACGATGAATATGCCCGATGATCCACTGACAAATACTGACAAATACGCTTGATTATACTCCATATATTACGTAAACTTCCTTTTAATAATTTCCCTAACCTGAATAATTCATAAAATTTCTCAAGGCACAAAATAACAAGATTTTGGTG
>CAYPST010000072.1:0-21117 GCA_964413425.1 uncultured bacterium | reverse complement strand
TTTCCAGCCTGGATTATTCATAAATAGCACACGGATACCCACGGAAACAGTGGATGGACACAGATAGGCAATAAAGAAAAGAGTTATGAGTCAAGAGAAAAGAGTCCCAGCCGCCACCCAACCATGTACAGAGGAATTGAGGGACATCGGAGTGGGAGGTGGCCGATATTAAGCAGGGTGCGATCTTCAGCAGAGATTCACTCCCTCTTCCCACGCTTCCTTCTGGATCTTTGAACTTATATAAAGTGTTGGATTGGGGAGGGAGATCTGTGGGCATCCCCGACGTATCGGGGCAGGCTCTGTTTTTCTGTGTTCATCTGTCCCATTGGGATCCCGCTGGGGTGTGCCATTTTTTTATGACTTATTCGGGCTGGCAGGACTTTACTCAGGAGGCCGACCATCCACTAATACTACAGACTTCCTTTTCTCGTTCTCCCCCTTACTGAGGGGGAGACAGAGGGGGTCATTCTGTCGCGGTGCATCTAATACCCCCTGTTCTCCCCATAAACTGTGTAAGCTAAATAGCCATAGAAATCTAAGTCCCATCGGGACGGGATATAAATTTTCCAATGGAGGGCCCGGGAGAATGCTCCACATCTCTGCACACCAGTACACGGGCTGATAAATATGCCTGTTCGAACAGGACAGGTTGAATCTTCGTTGAACACTTGTTAAGTAATTGAAGTAATAGCGATGATGATAATTGAAATACAGCATGCTAATTTTAGCCAAAAAAGGAGGACAATAAATGGGACGACTCATTCACGGACAATGGTCCACGGAAAATTCCTTGAAAAGCGATGAGCACAGCGGCGAGTTTATCCGGGAGCAGACCACCTTTCGCAACTGGATAAAGGATGATCCCTCGGCGGAATTTCCGGCCGAGGCGGGACGATATCATCTGTATATTTCCCGGGCCTGTCCCTGGGCGCATCGAACCGCCATCATGCGGCGCTGGAAGGGACTGGAGGACGCCATTTCGATGTCTGTTGTCGAACCGGTGCGTATCGAGGACGGATGGGAATTCTCGGAGAGGTATCCGGATCCGCTGTACGGATCGCGCTATCTGCGGGAGATTTACCAGAAAGCGGATCCTGAGGCCACCTGCCGGGTTTCGGTGCCGGTTCTCTGGGATAAACAGAAGGAAACCATCGTCAACAATGAGTCCCGGGAGATCCTGCGGTTGCTGGATACCGAATTCGATAATCTTGCCCGGCGGGAAGTAACCTTCTATCCCGGCGATCTGCGGGAGCAGGTGGATCGGAGGATCGATGAGATTTACGAACCGGTCAATAACGGGGTCTACCGGGCAGGATTTGCCGGCACGCAGCGGGCCTACGAAAATGCGGTCACCGAACTGTTCGACGCCCTGAATCACTGGGATGCGGTGCTGGCTCAACAGCGGTATCTGTGCGGGGATGTGCTGACTGAAGCGGATATCTGCATGTTCACCACGCTGTACCGGTTTGACAACGTCTATCACACCCATTTCAAATGCAACCTGAAGCGGATCACGGACTATCCCAATCTCTGGAATTATGCAAAAGAGCTCTACCAGTTGCCCGGCGTGGCAGAGACGTGCAATATGGATCATATCAAACGGCATTACTATATGAGCCACACCTGGCTCAATCCGACACAGATCGTGCCGAAGGGGCCGATTCTGGATTTCGGAGAATCGCATGATCGGGACAGGTTGCCGGTACGAGATGAAGCAGAACTTTCCGGGCAGGTCTGACTGGCATTCCGGACTGCGGAAACGTATATTCATTTCTTCTGACATCACGGCCCGAATTCTGGACGAGAGTCCGGTTATTCTCTGAAAATGAGAAGAGAGAAGCATGCTTTCGTTTGAGGAAGTTCGGGAAGAACACAGGAATAATCTAAACGAGTGGAGTAAGCCATGTTAAGCAAAAAATTGCCGGCGGAAGGGGTGGTTTTACTGTTGATCTCCATAGTTCTTGCCGGAAGCCCGCTGACGGATGCGTTTGGCCAGCAGGAGCAGAGCCATCGTGCCTGGGGAATTACATCTGGAAATCCGGCGGACCATCTGCCACCCTTTATTACGAGGTTGACCCACTTCGGTCAACGAGCCGACTGGTCACCGGACGGATCGAAGTTGCTGTTCCTGGAGCGGACATTCGGCGATGTCTACGAAATTGAATTGGCCAGTCGGACGATTCGTCCCTTAACCCATCACTACTGGCACGAGGGCTACACCCGGGCTCTGTACCTCAGCAACGGGGATATCCTGCTCTCCGGCGCCCGGGACTTCAAAGCCGACGATCCCTGGCCAAGCCGCGGAGCAACGGCGGAATTGTGGGTGCTGGATAAGAGCCTGGAGCAGGAGCCGATCCCGCTGGGCACCCGCTGCTCGGAAGGGCCTGCTGTCTCTCGCACTCAATTACGCATTGCGTACACTATCGATCACGAAAACTATCCGGAAAAACTCCCCGAGGGTGTGCACCAGATCTGGATGGCTGGCATCGACTATCAGGATGGCACGCCGACTCTGATAAATAAGGAACTTTTGGTTGACAGCCGGGATCTGCCGTTTGAAGCCGGACTGGAAACCCAGAATTTTCGCCCGCCGGAGGAGGATGAACTCATTTTCAGTGCGTATGGTTACAACGGGACGGAAGTGATGGGGGTTGACCTGGCGAGCGGAGAAATCATCAATTATTCCCAGCACGAATTATATGAAGAGCCGGAAGGGATTTTTCCCGGCGGGGAATACACCTGTGTGGAATCGGACAGGCACAGCGGTGAAGGTTACCAGTATATTGATGTGTACCGGCTCAGACTGGATGGTTCGGGACAACTCGACCGAATCACCTATTTTAACATGAACCCCGAGTACAAAGCCTCCAACCCCGTGGTACGGGATGACGGCAAATATCTGGAGTTCCAGATGGCGAAGGTCGGGGATCCGGCGGGAGTGGGACGCGGCATCTTTATCTATGATATCGAGCAGGCGAAACAGATGGGTGTATGGCCGGAATGATGTCGGATACGAATTCGCTTGACGTTCAATTCTGTCTGAGGCATGTTCTCATAAAGAATCGTTCCGATGAGTCATAAGACGGTCATATTGGCCTGGTGTATTGTATTCCTGACTGGCTCACTCCAGGGAGAGGAGAGCTGGATTCGTTTGTTTGACGGGCATTCCCTGAGCGGCTGGAAGGCGAACGAACATCCAGACAGCTGGTCAATTGCAGATAGCGCAATTATTGCGAATGGTCCACGGAGTCACCTGTTCTATATGGGTGAACACCAGCCGTTTCGTAATTTTGTCCTCCGGGTGGATGTCTACACCGAACGATGGTCGAATGGAGGTATTTATTTTTTGACTGCGTACCAATCCCAGGGATGGCCGGAGCAGGGGTTTGAAGCGCAGGTGAACAACAGTTATATCGACTGGAAAAAAACAGGCAGTCTGTATGGAATCGATAATGTCCTGTTTTTTTCTCCTGCAGAAGATCATCAATGGTGGACGCAGGAAATCACGGTTGACGGTCGGCACGTCGTAATCAAAATCGATGGGAAGACTGTGGTCGATCACGTTCTTCAGGAAGGCGTCCGACCGGATGCAGGAACCATCGCCCTGCAGGCGCACGATCGGAAAAGTGTGGTCAAATACAGGAACATCCGGATTAGAACATTGCCTGAATCCCGCAAGGTTGACAGGTGAAATTGGCGCATAGCTCCGATCGGAAAAGGCAGGAGTTCAGAATTCGTGCGGTAGGTTCGTGTTCATTATACAGTCCATACAGTCGAGTATCAATTTGGTCTGGAATCATATCCCGAAGCCTGAATCCGAAATAATTAATATGACTATTAAATCAGCTCAGTACGCTCTCCTAATCCAAGGAATTGGAGAGAAAATGTATCGCATTCTTCTTCACCCCGGGATTTATCCCCGGGGTTCCGGGAAAGCAGTCTCTCCATTGAACCGTTTTAACGGTTTTCCTGAGTTGACTTAATAGTCATGATAATTAATCACCGGCCTCCCGCCTGAATCAGCTCTTATTGATGGATATTTCGAACGGGATGGGATATATTTTCAACGAATGTTATTTTATTCTGTGTACACAAAATCTGATGCAACCGTTTACCAGTTTTACACATTTCGATTATTTTCGGACATACAACACCATTCAGCGGAGTTTCCATCTTAAGGAGGTAATATGAGTACCTATGTTATCGGACTCGATTTCGGAACGAATTCGGTACGGTCTCTGATTGCGGATCTTGATGGTGGCCACGAACTGGCAACCCATGTTTACAACTATCCGTCAGGCGATCATGGCATCCTGCTCGATCCCAGGGATCCGAACGTAGCCCGGCAGAACCCGCAGGATTATCTTGACGGGATTGAGGCGATCATCCGGGAGGCCGTCGCCGAGGCGGAGGAGAATTATCCGGAATTTCAGGCCAATCAGATTATCGGGATCGGCATCGATACCACCGGCAGCAGTCCCATGCCGGTCACAGAAGACGGCACACCGCTTGCGTTCACTGAAGAGTTCAGTGATAAATTGAATGCCATGGTCTGGCTCTGGAAGGATCACTCCAGCTATGCGGAAGCGGAAGAAATCACGCACCTGGCGGAGGAGATGCGTCCGAATTATCTGGCGAAGATCGGGGGTACCTATTCATCCGAATGGTTCTGGAGCAAGGTGCTGCATTGTAAGCGGGTGGCTCCGGACGTCTTTGACGCGGCGCATAGTTTCGTGGAAATCTGTGATTACCTCCCGGCGGTGCTCACCGGGGAAGTGCGGCCGGATAAGATTAAACGCAGTGTCTGTGCGGCGGGTCATAAAGCCATGTACAGCGAGGAATGGGACGGTTTACCAGATGCGGAGTTTCTCGCAGCCCTGGACCCCGCACTGGCCGAACTGAGAGACCGGCTCTACGAAGAGGCAGTGCCAGCGGATCAGGTGGCCGGATATTTAACAGAAGAGTGGGCGGAGAAGTTAGGGCTTGAACCCGGCATCGCCATTGCGGTCGGAGCGTTCGATGCGCATATGGGGGCGGTCGGGGCAGGCGTAAAAGAAGGGACGCTGGTGAAGATATTGGGGACCAGTACCTGCGATATCATGGTCTGGCCGAATCAGCGCGACCTGGCGGATATTCCCGGCGTTGCCGGTATTGTGGACGGCTCGGTGATTCCGGGCTATTATGGCATTGAGGCGGGGCAGTCAGCTGTTGGTGATATTTTCCTGTGGTTTGTCAAACATCTGGTGCCTGAAAGCTATGGAAAGACCATGGATGAGAAATTTCAGAACCTCGAAAAGGCCGCGGGTGAACTCAAACCGGGAGAGCATGGACTAATCGCGCTGGACTGGAACAATGGCAATCGGACCATTCTAGTAGATGTCCGGCTGAGCGGATTGCTCATCGGCCAGACCCTGCATACCCAGGCCCACGAAATCTATCGGGCCCTGATTGAATCAACAGCGTTTGGTGCCCTGACCATCATTAACCGTATTGACGAATACGGGGTGCCCATCAGGGATATTGTGAACTGTGGGGGGCTGGCGAACAAGAACCCGCTGCTGATGCAGATTTACGCCGATATCACCGGCCGTCCCATGAAAGTAGCCAGCGGCGAACAGACCTGCGCTCTCGGGGCGTCGATTTTCGGGGCCGTGGCCGCCGGGAAAGAGAAAAGCGGATTTGCCAGTGTGGAAGAGGCCGAGGAGGCCATGACCGGCGTAGATGAGGTCTACGAACCCAATCCGGAATATCATGAAGTGTATCAGAAGATGTATCGATTATACAGTCAGCTGCACGACGCGTTCGGTACCGGAGAGTGGGAAGGCACAATGCATAATGTGATGAAGGACCTCATCGCAATCCGTGAAGCACAAAGAGGGGAGAGTTGATGCTGTCGCAGCTGAAAGTGGACGTCTGGCAAGCCAACAGGGATCTGGTGAAGCACGATCTGGTGACCCTCACCTGGGGGAACGTCAGTGGTATTGACCGGGAGCAGAATTTGGTGGTGATTAAACCCAGCGGCGTTGCCTATGAGGCAATGGAGCCGGAGGATATGGTGGTGGTCGATCCGGACGGCAACGTAGTGGAGGGAGATTTACGTCCTTCATCGGATACCCCCACCCATGTTGCCCTCTACAATGCCTTCGAGGGAATTGGCGGAATAACCCATACCCATAGTACGTATGCCACCATGTTCGCACAGGCAGACCAGGAGATCTCCTGCCTGGGAACCACCCACGCGGATAACTTCAGCGGGCCGATCCCGGTGACCCGCCAGCTCCGGGAGGAAGAAGTGGAGGGAGAGTATGAATGGAATACCGGTAAGGTGATTATCGAACGGTTTGTCGAACTGGATCCCGAGGCGATACCGGGAGTACTTGTGACCGGACACGCTCCCTTCACCTGGGGGCAAACACCGGCCGAATCAGTAAAACATAGTATTGTTCTCGAGGAAGTGGCGAAAATGGCCTTGGGCACCAGGCTGCTGCATCCGCAATCCACCGGAATTCCCGAGTATATTCTGCAAAAGCATTATCTGAGAAAACACGGACCGGATGCGTATTATGGTCAGGACACTTAATGATTCCTCTATGAAAACCACGAATTGACACAAATTATCAGGAATAAATGTAAAAATTCGTATGATTATTACATGAATATGTGACTCTTAAATCTACTCAGTGCAATTCCTTGAACATATCAAGATCAGATAGTTTTTTTATTAACCCCGGGATTTCCCAACGGGATCCCTTACGGGACATCCCGGGGTGTATGGGAACACAGTCCATTCCTTGAACCGTTTTAACGATTTTCCTGAGTTGACTTAAGAGTCATAAAAATTTGGTCCCTTGAACGAGAAAAATATCAAAAGAGACGAAATACGGAGGCTGCCATGATTGAACACCGGAAACCGAGGATTGCTCTGCTCGGCATTATGCAGGAGCTCTATGATGAGATGATTCCCGGCATCACCGAGCATCAGAAAGAATATGGGGAGAGAGTGGTTGAGCAGCTGCGGGATTCCATAGATGTCCATTTTCCCGGACCTGCCAGAAACCGCGACGATATCGATAACTACATCGCCGAATTCAATCAGAATGGCTTCGACGGCATCATCATCGTTATGCTCACCTACGGCCCGTCCTTACGGACAGTCAGAGCCCTGAAGAACAACAATTTGCCGGTTATGCTGGCAAACATTCAGCCGGAACGGTCTGTCACCAAAGAGTGGGATATGGCAGATCTAACCTACAATCAGGGCATTCATGGCGCCCAGGATATGGCCAATGCGCTGCTGCGTACCGGCTATCACGTGCCGATCATATCCGAGGACTGGCGATCAGATGCGTTCAAATCCTTTGTGGAAGACTGGGCCCGGGCCGCACAAACTGTTCAGCGGCTCAAACGATTACGGTTGGCCTCGGTCGGACAGATGCCCGGTATGGGAGATATCTTAACGGATCCGGCCGCGTTTATGCGGAAAATCGGCCCCCAGGCGGATCATGTCAGTCTGGGGTTAATCTACGATTTGATGCAAAACGCCTCCGATCAGGAGGTGCAGGATGTCATTGAGGAGAACAAGAAGAATTTTGAAATCGATCCTGACCTTCCCGAAGAGAATCATGAATATGCCGCCCGTTTTCAGGTAGGGATCGAGAAATTTCTCCAGCAGCACGGGTATGAAGGATTCAGTATCTATTTCGACGCAGTGGGTGATGACGGCAGGTTCAGGCAGATTCACATGATGGCTGCCTCCAATCTCATGGCGAAAGGGTACGGTTATGCAGCGGAAGGAGATATGTGCACCACCAGTCTGGTGGCTGCCGGTCATACCCTGTCCGAAAATGCCCATTTCACTGAAATGTACGCCATGGATTTTGAGCGGGATTCGGTGCTGCAGAGTCATATGGGAGAAGGGAACTGGAAGATCGCCCGGAAAGATAACCCCATCCGGTTGATCGACCGGCCGCTGGGCATCGGTGGATTGGATAACCCTCCCACCGTCCTGTTCATGGCAGAACCGGGAGAGGCTACACTGGCAAACCTGGTCGCCCTCTCCGGCGAGGAGTATGGGCTGGTGGTGTCAAAGGGCGAAATTCTGGACACCGAAGAACTCCCGAATGTGGAAATGCCCTATTTTCATTTCCGGCCGGAAAATGGCGTCAGAGAGGCGATTGACGGATGGCTCCGCAACGGCGGAACCCATCACCAGTGCCTGCTGCTGGGTGATCAAACCCGGCGCTGGAAAATGCTGAGCCAGCTGCTGGAAATCGACTATGTCGAGGTGTGAGGAGGTGATACCTCTCGGCGAATGCACGCAAATTACTCTACTCATGGGCAGTCAGGGGCATTTTCTGAGTAGTTTCGACAGTAAGGAGGACATCTATGCAACGGCAACGACATCTCATCCAATCCATAGTGAGTGGTGTGCTGCTCCTGATGATGGCTTCATTTTTCTCCGTTCGAGCGCAGCCGCCGGACTGGGAAAATCCGGCGGTATTCCAGCGAAACCAGACCGAGCCGCACGTTCCGCTGGTGCCGTATGCCAGTGTGCAATCGGCCCTTCGGGACTCCCGGGAGGTCTCTGCATATTTTCTCTCGTTGAACGGCAATTGGAAGTTCAACTGGTCCCCGAATCTGCAGGAGGCGCCGGAAGATTTCTACCGGGAGACGGATGATGTCAGCGGGTGGGACGAAATCCGGGTTCCCGCTAACTGGCAGATGGAAGGATACGGATATCCCTTGTTCCGGAACGTGGCTCTGACCATTCCGGTGGATCCACCGCATGTGCCGGAAGATTTCAACCCGGTGGGATCGTATCGCCGGACGTTTACGCTGCCGGCAAATTGGGAAGAACGCCAGGTGTTCCTGCACTTCGAAGGGGTGAAGTCTGCGTCGTATGTATGGGTGAACGGGGAAGCAGTGGGCTATAACCAGGGCGGAATGGAGCCGGCTGAGTACGACATCACCTCCTATCTCCGGCCCGGGAAGAACACCCTTGCCGTGAAAGTGCTCCGTTACTCCGACGGCACCTATCTGGAAGCCCAGGACATGTGGCGGCTTTCCGGCATCTATCGGGACGTCTACCTGTTCGCCGCACCGAAGGTGCACATCCGGGATTTCTCCGTGCGGACCGACCTGGATGATCAATATCAGAACGCTGAATTACAGGTGGGGGCGACCATTCGTAATTACTCTTCCGTCCTTCAGGAGGACTATCAGTTACATGTGCAGCTCTACGATGTGGAAGGCAGTGAGGTTCTCAATGCTCCGCTGGTCAATACCGGCGTCACCCTGGGAGGGAACGAGGAACAGGAGATCACCCTCTCCCGGCTGGTGGAAAATCCGGAGAAATGGTCCGCGGAACATCCCAACCTGTATACGCTCATACTGACCCTGCGGGACGATACCGGGGCCATCACGCAAGTACTGGAGGAACGGGTGGGCTTCCGGGAGGTGGAGATTCGCAACCGGGCGATCTACATCAACGGCAAGCAGATCAAATTCAATGGGGTTAACCGTCACGAGCATCACCCCGAATTCGGGCGCCTCGTGCCCAGAGAGATCAATATTGAAGATCTGAAGATCCTGAAACAGTTCAACATCAATATTGTCCGGACGTCTCACTACCCGAACGATCCTGAGTTCCTGGATCTCTGCGATGAATACGGAATGTACCTTGTCGGGGAGACCGGCGATGAGGCGCATGCCAGCACCTGGCTGTCGGAAGATCCGGCCTGGCGGGACATGTACGTCGACCGGGCCAGAAAAATGGTCCACCGGGATAAGAACCATCCCAGCGTGGTTATCTGGAGCGCCGGGAATGAAGCGGGATCCGGCGAGAATATTGCCGCGCTCATCGAAGAGGGCAAACGGATCGATCCCAGCCGGCCGGGCTGGCTGTATGGCGGAAATGCCGGGCAGCTGCCCTACGAAGATATCATCGGACCCCGCTATCCCCATCCGGACGAACTGGAAAAACTGGGGCAGGAGGATCCGTCCACCGGCTCCCGGCCCTCGTTTATGGACGAATATATCGCCGCCACCGGCAATAGTGTCGGCCAGTTCGAGGAATACTGGGACCTGATTTACGGGTACGACCGGCTCACCGGCGGCGCTATCTGGGACTGGGTAAGTCCCAGTATCAAGCGGAAGGTGATTATGACACCTGATGCCTCCGGTTACCGCAACGACGGCGCAGTGCTGGGCTGGCCAGATTTCATCGAGGGCTATAACGGAAAGGGACTGGCGCTGAGCGGACACGATGAGTGGGTGGAAATGTACCGGGATGAGAGTCTGAACATCACCGGCGATCAACTGACCCTGGCGCTGTGGGTGTATCCCAGAGGATGGAATGGGTTCAGCAATCCCTTCATCACCAAGGGGAATCATCAGTTCGGACTGCAACAGATCTCCGAGGACTCCCTGGAATTTTACATCTATGACGGAAAGCGCATCTCCGTGTACGCAGCAGCGCCGCCCTTCTGGGATAATCACTGGCGTCACCTAACGGGCGTGTATGACGGAGAAACCCTGCAGCTGTATCTGGATGGCGAACCGGTCGCCTCAACCTCTCACAGCGGAACTATCGACCACAACCCCTATCCCGTGAATATCGGAAAGAACACCGAAACACAGGGGCAGAGCTATCCCGGCAAGCTCTGCAATGCCATCGTGGATGAGGTCCGGATATTCCGGAGCGCACTTGCCGGGCCGCAGCTGAACGCGGTGATTACCGGAGAAGCGAACATCTCAGATGATGCCGTGCTCTGGATGGATTTCGAGACCACCCGGGAAAACGGCACCTTTTATTCCCTGGGCATCGGGGGCCGTGATTACGGGCTTATCTGGGCCGACCGCACCATCCAGCCGGAGCTGTGGCAGGTGAAGAAAACGCCCCAGCCGGTCCAAGTGGAGGCAGTAAACCCGCTGAAGGGCGAATTCAGAATCACCAACCGGTACAACTTCACGAACTTGAGTGCTCTGCGGGCGACCTGGATCCTCTACGGTGATACCGATCCTCTCCAGAACGGGATGCTGCAGTTGAATATACCACCGGGAGAAAGCGAAATAATCCGGCTGCCGTTCGCCCGGCCGAATGTGATCTCACCCGGCACCGAATACCGACTCCAGTTCAGCTTCACCCTGCCGGAGAAAACCCGGTGGGCCCCTGCAGGGCATGAGGTCGCCTGGGAACAGATCGAGATGCCGTTTGACGTGCCGGAGTATCCGACTCTGAACTATAATCAAATGAGCAGGCTCTCGGTGACAGAGATGCAGGAGCAGGTGACTATCACCGGAGGGAATTTCACCTGTGTGTTTGACAGGAGCACCGGAACACTGACCTCGCTGCAGTATCAGGATCAGGAGTTACTTGCGGAAGGACCGCTGTTCAGCCCCTGGAAAGCCCCGATTTCCAATGATACTGATCACTGGGGTGGCGCCGTCTTTTTCGATGAACAGTGGAAATATCCGGTGCTGTATGATCCGGTGATTTCCGTGGAGAACGTCCGGGTGGAGCAGGTCCGGCCGCAGCTCGTGCGGATTTCGGTGAGCACGGAGATGTCCGGGGAACTCACTGCAGAGAGCATGAAGGACAGCCGTATCCGGAGTGATTACGTCTATCATATCTATGGAAGTGGTGATATCCTGCTGCAGAATGAGGTGAATCTTCAGGGAGACTGGCCGGACTGGATCCCCAAAATCGGGATCAATATGACGCTGCCGGGGCGCTATCAGAATTTCTCGTGGTACGGACGCGGCCCATTCGAAACCTATCCGGACCGGAAGACGGGCGCAAAAGTGGGGGTCTACTCGGAGGCCACGGAGGAGGGATTTACGCCCTATCTGAATCCCCAGGATAACGGCAACAAAACCGACGTGCGGTGGGCGACGCTCACCGATCAGCACGGGATCGGTCTGCTAATCACTGGAATCGATGAATTGGTTAATGTGCGAACACAGCAATACGATACTGAGAATCTGAGCAAAGCCCGGTATACCTTTCAGCTGGAACCCAGGGACGCCGTCACCCTCTCCGTGGATCACCGGCTGACCGGCGTGGGGGGCACGCCCATCCCGACCCTGAAAAAGTACCGGACGTTGCCCGGAGAATACAGCTACACCGTCAGGATCCGGCCGTTTTCCACCGGCGTGATTTCGCCGATGGAGCTGAGTAAGCAGCGGCTCCCGTGGCCGTAAAACTGAGAAGGGAGTGCATCGGGAGGAAGGAAGTGGGATGCAGGGCCATTCAACCCCGTTGGGGTCGAGGAAGTGTTGCAATTTAAGCACCCCCAATTGCAGCGCAGGGATCCCGTTGGGAAATGCAGGGCTGTTCACGTTGCGGCTGAAATCCGGCGGGGGACAGGTGGTGCATCTGACACCGCAATAATAATCGATGAGGTTCACCGGATTACTGCAATATCAGTATTCGTGACGAACCAATCACCCGAGGGTATTCATTAAACACTCCTGAAGCAGGAAAAAATCCCTCAGGTCCATGATAAAGTAGTTCAGAAGCCGGAAAAAGTTGCTCGGAGCCATGACGGAATCGCTCGGAGCCATGACGGAATCGCTCGGAGTCATGAAAAAATCACTCTGGGGCGTAAAATAGTTCTTCGGGTTCAGGAAACAGTCTGTCTTCATGAGCGATCTATCACGCATCGGCAGGGGATAATGGTTTTGCTCCTGTGGACTCGGGCCGGAGGGGACCCTGGGGACCGGGCTGCTGGCCGGGTTTTTTGTCGGGGTCGGATGGGTGACCACCTCCCTGGGAGTGAATGATCTGTTCGAGCGTCGTCCGACCTCCCATTTTCTGGTCAACAGTGGATATCATGTTGTGTCGTTCATGGTGATGGGAGCGATTCTGGGCGTCTGGTGAGAATCACCAGGCATGTGGGCAAGGTTGAATATCGAGTTTCGGGTTATCAGTGTCTTTCAGTGTGGTTCGGTGTTGCATTTGTATTTTGTGTTCTGATGGTTTAATCGAAGATTCCGAATAGGCTCACTCTCATAAAAAATGAGGATTAACAAGAATATACTATCATTCACCGGATTCAATTGTTTACATTAATTCGTATGGAGGTGGAGAAGCTCATCAGTAGGAGTTCTCGAATATCTGAAAGGAAAAAGAGTATGTATTGGAATAAAGTGTCCGTTCTTCTCACTGGAATCATATTGATGGCGGTTATCCCCGGTGGAATCTATGGCCAAACGGAAGCAGTGCCCCCTGATTCTCTGGTACGGGTGGTTTTAACCGACGGTTCGATATTGGAGGGAACCGTTATTCAGGAAAACAGTTCATCGCTTACCATCCGGACCCGGAGTGATCTGGAAATAAAAATTCAGCGATCAAATGTGCAATCTATGACCAGGATCCGACGGGCATCCGGAACCGGTCTTTACCAGCGGTTTGATCCGAACTATTCCCGGCTGCTCTTCTCGCCGACCGGCCGGCCTCTGAAAAAGGGGGATGGGTATTTCTCCGACTATTACATTTTTTTCCCCGGCGTTGCCTACGGTTTGACAGATAATCTCAGTGTCATGGGAGGGTTTTCCATCATCCCCGGCCTGGGATTGGGCAATCAGTTATTCTATATTGCCCCCCGGCTAGGAGCCTCGTTCTCTGAGAATCTTTCGTTGTCCGGAGGAACGCTCTTTCTGTCTCTGCCGGAGGTCGGTTCAGCAGGATTAGCATTTGCGGTGGGTACCTACGGTCCGCCTGCACGGAGTCTTTCTGCCGGGATTGCCTTCGGATATTCCATCGGCGAAGAGGACGCTGCTATTTCCGGCAACCCGATATTTATGTTGGGCGGGAATATCCGGCTTTCCGGCAATCTGGCGCTGATCAGTGAGAACTGGATAATCACAGGGGAGGAAGCGACCTTAAGCTCGCAACCGTTCAGTATTGCATTACGTTTCTTCGGAGACCGGCTGGCGGCGGATGTAGGATTTCTCATTATCGGCGAGATTGTGAAGCAGGGATTTCCGATTCCCTGGCTATCGGCGGTCTATAATTTCGGGAAGTAGCGGGTTATTCCTCAGCCGTAAAGAGGCAAATCCTCTGTGATTCTCTTGCGTCCGGTGTGATCCAGGACTATTTTAGGGAGTGATACCGTATGTTACGTTCCGGGGATAAGACATTGGATGGGCGAATCCAGCTATGAGTCATGCCAGCATTTCACGGCGACGCTTCTTAGGGCAGATGCTTCGATCGAGCCTGCTTATATCGGGAATTGGCTTCACCCTGCCGGATGTTGCCGGGCGCGTTGTCACCCCGCCAGCACGGGATTACATTGACACGCTTATCAGAGAAGCGCCGGCTGCAAGATACTGGATCTCCACGGCCACCGACCCGAACGCCTGTGCAACCTGCCATGGACAGGGAGCGGTGGCAAATACTCTCACAGTCACACATGAACAAACCTTTGTGCAATGCCGGCTGTGCGCCCAGGAATGTATTATTCATGAAGGGGCGCGTGGAAAATGTCAAACCCGTATGAATATCAACGGGGAATTGAAAACGCTGGTCTACGGACGTCCGATTTCAACGCATATAGATCCCATCGAAAAGAAACCTTTATACCACTTTCTCCCGGGCGCATCCGCGTTCTCAATGGCAACCGCCGGTTGTCCACTGTCCTGCAGATTCTGTCAAAATTGGCAGATCTCCCAGGCCAAACCGGAAGATTACCGTACAGACTTTGTCTCACCAGAGCAGATCGTTCGGGCCACCGAATCCCGCGAGGTTCCCGTTATAGCGTTTACCTATAATGAACCCACTGTGTTTACCGAATATCTGATTGATATTGCGCGGCAGGGGAAACAGCGAGGAATTCGCTCGGTACTGATTAGCTGCGGTTTTATGAATGCCGAACCGCTTGCCGATATGTGCGAGGTATTGGATGCGATAAAAATCGATTTGAAGGGATTCAGTCAGGATTTCTATACCAAGGTGTGTGACGCCCGTCTCCAACCGGTGTTGAATAGTATCCGTCAAATTGCGAAGACCGACACCCATCTGGAGCTCGTCAATCTTGTCGTGCCCACCTTGAATGACTCGGATCAGATGCTGACCGAGCTGGTTGATTGGGTGTATAATGAAGTCGGACCGGATGTCCCGATTCACTTCACCCGCTTCCATCCGGATTACAAACTCCGGAACCTGCCTCCCACACCAATTGCGACTCTGGAGCGCGCCCGCTCCATTGCGCTGGATAATGGTCTCCGATATCCCTTTGTGGGCAATGTGCCAGGCCATCCCGGGAATCACACCTATTGTCCTGCCTGTGGAAAAATCGTGATCGACCGATCCGGATTTTTTGTCCGGGAAACGCATATACGAAATGGACGCTGTGAATATTGTGAAGAACCGATTGCAGGGGTATGGTCATAAACAACTACACGAGATATAACAGAGATAATACTCATTAGTGGATCCCAGACTAACAATACTCTGTGAATAAAGCCAATGTGGCGATAGAGAGGGATAAACAGTCTGGTATACTATGAAAAATACGTGTGTATGTGTGCTTCTTTTATTCAGTATGAACGCTCTGAGCGCAGACAGCATGAACCGGGATAAATATCCTGATGTCCAGGTCCGTCGGCCCGCAGTGGCAGGGAAGTTTTATTCTGCGAGTGCGGAGAAGTTAAAGCAGGCCATGGACTACTTCTTTGAGGATGCGGTGGAAGCCGAAACGGACAAGCCGCTGGCACTCGTTGTGCCACACGCCGGATACGTTTTTTCCGGGCAAATTGCAGCGGATGCCTACCGGCAGGCGAAACCGTATACCTATGATGTCATCGTCATTCTGGGAACGAATCATACATCACCTGCCGTCAATAACGTCTCTGTTTACCCCCGTGCCGGCTATCAGACTCCTCTGGGGACGGCACAAATTGACGAACCGCTGGCGGACAGGTTGCTCACTGAGTGCCCGCAATGCACCTTTAACGCCTCGCTGCATGAACAGGAGCATTCGGTGGAAGTCCAGGTTCCGTTCATCCAGCATGCCTTTCCGGATACGAAAATCCTTCCCATGGTCGTCGGATCGCCGGACGTGAATTTTTGCAAATCGTTCGGAGAAACCCTGGCAGGAATTCTGGAAGGAGAGAATGCGCTGATAGTCGCCAGTTCGGACCTTTCTCATTACCCGGCCTATGACGATGCCAGAGAAGTCGACCGGCAGACACTCGAAGCACTGATTCCGTTGAAGCCCGAACATTTTCACTCGGTGATAACCGGCCTGATGAGCCGCAATGTGCCGAATCTTCACACCTGTGCCTGCGGGCAGGGTCCTGTCGTGGCGGCAATGTCCGCTGCCACCGCAGCCGGAGCGAATTGCTGCCACCTGATCAGTTATGCGAATTCGGGAGACGTCGCAGTGGGCACCCGGGACCGCGTGGTCGGATACGGTGCGGTCGTGTTTACCAGGTCGGAGCAGTGCAAAGGGGTTTCCGTCTTTGAAAAGGAGGAGGACATTCCCGGGACCTCCGGGCTGACCGGTGAGCACAAAAAAGCGCTGCTCGCATTCGCCCGGAAAACCATCACCCAATTTCTGACCTCCGAAACCATTCCGTTAGCCCGGGGGTTCGAGCCGGTGCTGAACCGAAAGCAGGGGGTGTTCGTTACGCTGCGGAAAGGAGGCCAGTTACGGGGATGTGTCGGGCATCTCCAGGACGATCTGTGCCTGTGTGATGCGGTGGGTTCCATGGCCTTGCAGGCGGCATTCGGCGACCGACGCTTTTCCCCGGTGCGACTGGCTGAGCTGCCGGATATCGAGGTCGAAATTTCCGTCCTCTCGCCGTATCAGAAAATCAATGATTTCCGGGATATCAGGTTAGGAACCGACGGCGTACTGCTTCAGAAAAATGGCAAGAAAGCGGTCTTCCTGCCTGAGGTGGCCGAGAGCATGGGCTGGGATCGGGAGGAATTTTTAAGCGAACTCTGTCTGAAAGCCGGACTGAATCGGGAAAGCTGGAAGGAAGGTACGGAGTTGTTTGTGTTCCGGACCGAAAAGTTTGAGGAATCAGACTTCAATGAGTGAGTGGAATGTATGGAAGGACTTTATCTGCCTCTCCAGGAGTACAAACACACCAACGATTCGTGCGCTTCCGGCATAAGTAATGTCTCATTTTTTTACTTATCAGTACTTCTTCAATGGCTGGTTCTAACAGGGAAACTTTTATCCCGCCATCCAGAAGACCACGTTTGTCAAAGCGTGGATGAATGGTCTTCTGGGCGGGATTCCGCCCAGACTCCGCCTGTGTGCGGAGTCAAAGGAGGAACCCCGGCTGTTAAGCCGGGGGGCTCCATACATCCGCACTTTCATACCATTTCAGTGATTTCCCAGTGATTGTATACCTCTTTCTCATCGGGTTCTTTTCCATTCTCGGCCAGGTGGCCATCCTCCGGGAATTGAATGTCGCGTTTTATGGCGTGGAGCTGATTTATATTCTGGCCATCGGTGTCTGGCTCTTCGGGAGTGCTCTGGGTGCAATTGTCGGGCGGAAATCGTATGTTCCGACAGCCGGGACCATCGCAATAGTAGCAATGAGCACGGGAGTGCTGTTAATCCCGGATATTGCATTTATTCGGGGTACACGGATTGTATTTGCCGGGATTCCCGGGGGATATCTGCCGTTTCCGCTTCAGCTGCTGGCTGTGGTCCTCATCCTGGTGCCGGTGAGCGGACTCCTGGGACTTTTATTCCAGTGGGCGGCCAGACATTATGTGGGGAATGGCCGCACCCTGGCGCAGGCTTATGCTATCGAGAGTGCCGGCGGACTCCTGGGTGGACTGGCGTCCACCATCCTGCTCATGCTCCATCTGCAGAATTTTACCATCGCACTGATCTGCAGCGCCGTCACTTTCGCCGGGAGTTTGTATTATGGAGTACGTTCCCGGGCCAAACTAATCTGGGTTCCGGCAGCGGTGTTGCTGGTGGGATGTACTCTTCTTCCAGGGAACGCCCGGAAGATTGACCGGGCCATGAGCTCCTGGAATCATCCGAATCTTGTGGCCTCCAGAGATACGCCATACAGCCGGATAACCATTACCGAACGAGCGGGCCAGGTGGCGGTGTACGAAAACGATGCACTCACCTTCGAATCGGAAGGCACCGAAGCAGAGGAATTCGTCCACCTGTCTTTGCTGCACCATCGGAATCCCCGAAATATTCTCATCCTGGGAGGCGGTCTCGAAGGCATTGTGGCCGAGGCGCTGCAGCATCATCCCGGCGAAGTCACCTATGTCGAAATGAACCCTCAGGTGATCCCCCTGGCGAGAGAATTCCTGCCGCAAGACATTGCCCGTTCCCTGACCGCAGAGCGGGTGAACATTATCCATGATGATCCCAGAAGATTCTTGCAGCGAGACGTCCGATACGATGCCGTCCTCATTGCCATGCCCGAACCGTCCTCCGGACAGACCAATCGATTTTATACCAGAGAGTTTTTTCAGCTGTGTGCCGGTGCGTTGAAGCCCGACGGGATTGTCGGTTTCCGTATTCCATCCGCAGAAAACTTATGGTCTCCCCGGCTTACCCAGCGCAATCTGAGCATCTTTCAGGCCGTGAAGTCCGCATTTCCGGAGATACGTATTCTCCCGGGGACCAGCAACATCGTGATTGGATTCCACGGTTCGAATGGTCCGGATCCCGGCGAACTTGCAGACCGATGGCGGCAACGGAACATCAGGTCCCGGCAGGTCTCGCCTCAATATATCCGTTACCTCTACACCAACGACAGGTATCCGCAAATTATCGAGCTGCTGGAAAACACCGAAGCCCCTGTCAATACCGATGTCAAGCCTATCTGTTATCAGTATACAATTTTGATCTGGCTGTCGCAGTTTTATCCGAGTCTGGCCCGGATGGATTTCTCAGCATGGTCGACAGTTTCGGAACGGTTCTGGTTTATCCTCGGCGGCGCAACGCTCCTTGGCATGGGGTTCCTCTGGCTGGTTCGAAGGAGGGATCTCACCAGAAGAATGCTGCTTGTAGGGCTGGCAGGCTTTCTGGGAATGGTGATGGAGACGCTGGTCATTCTGCACTACCAGGTGTCCAGCGGTGCGCTGTACCGGGATATCGGTCTGCTCCTGATGAGTTTTATGGCCGGACTCACCCTCGGATCGTATGTGAGTCATCATGTCGCCGGAAAGCAGAATCCGGTGTCCTCAAGGTTTCGGGTGATGGGTATCATCATCCTGTTCGTCTACAGTATGACAGGAGCAGGATTTCTCTGGTTGATGAGATTCGAGATCGCCGGAAGCCTGGCATTTGCGATTCTCCTGATCGTGATCACCGGCTATTTTGTCGGAACCATGTTTGCGTATGCCAGTCTTCAGGGAGTGAGTGATCAGAAGACCGTGGTGTCCCCCATTTATTTTGCCGATCTGCTGGGCGGTTGTTTCGGATCCATCATCGCCAGCCTGATACTCATTCCCCTGTTCGGCATGCAGCAGAGCGTCCTTCTGATGATAGGGATTGTGGTGTTTATGTTCATGCTGGTGTGACGGAGTAAAGGATATATCAGCTCCGATGGGGAACACTTAACCTGCCCGAGTCGTCGGGGAGGACCACAGATATAAAGAGAGGAAAGAGGGCCCTTCCCCAATATCCCGCCAGAGGTAGGCAGTTGGCAGTAGGCGGTAAGCAGTAGGCAGTAAGCAGTAGGTAGTAGGCAGTTGGCAGTAGGCAGTTGGCAAAGGGCAGAGGTTTTTCGTCGTAGTCTGAGGTGGGGAATTTTACGTGAAAGAGGGAAGAGACTTCCGCGTATAAACCTCATCACACCAGCAATCATCTCCAGGGATTATATGATTTTTCTCAGGGGAGAAAAAAATCCTCTCCGGGAACGATGCCAATCCTCCCCTGAGAGAAAAAATTTCTCCCTTGAGACGATTGCCATCATCCCCTGACATGATTTCTACTGTCTCAAGGGACGATTCCATTTCTTTCAGCGTTTATATTTAAGTATCTCCTGACAGACAAAGCTATTGATTCTTATTTACGTTAAAAATTTAACCCATCTTTGAATTCGACATACATTTATCCACAACATATCAGAAGGGAGACAATTGACATTATTTTAATACCCGGCTTCAGTAGAGAATCCTCCTCTCTCTGATAGCGCTCAATAATGTCTCAACACCTGCGTCTGCCGTTTGCCTTTTATCAGCCTTTTGCTCCATAGTCACCCAGCGTTTGCTTCTCACTTTTCACGGTTATTTCATCTGTGTAAATCCTTTTTTCCGGTGTTCATCTCCCAACGGGATCCCCATGGGACGTGTGCTATGAACGGGGCAGGGCGATCCCGTCTCCGGTCTCCGGCTTCCATCCTGAATGAGGTCTCCCAAGCTTGTCACGCTGGCGGGCTTTATTATACCATTGTATGTTTGAGTCGAACATGGAATATGGCAGGAATAAGGGGATGGCCATGCATACATTAACCGAAGAGACCGGGAACGGCACACTGACTGACGGGATTTTTTCTTGCCTTCAGAGGTATGCTGGTATATTTTGTAATCATTTCCGGTACGTTTCAGTTGCGCAGCACTTGTTGAAACGAGTTTTAGAACAGGTTGTACGTACACATCTTCGTGAAATACACATACTGCCATTCCGGATGCGTGCTGAGTATGTAGCCAATTCCGGAGCAAAAAGCAGGCAGGACTATGCGTAACATTCTGCTCAGCGTGATAGGAAAAACGCCGCAGGTACTTACTGAGACGCTGTATTATCTGCATCAGGTACGCCGGCCACCGGTGCATATCGACGAGAATCACGTCATCACCACACTGGAAGGCCGGCGGCTGTTTGAGGACACCCTTACCGGGAAACCTGATGGCCGGTTGTATCAATTGTGCCGCGATTATCACCTCTCACCCGACCATCTCCTTCCCGGCGACGGAGATATCACTTTGTTGCTCGACGAACGGGGAAATCTGCTGCCCGATCTGCGCACGGTCGATCACAACACCCTGGCCGGCAACCAGATTATCGATACCGTCCATCGCTTGACCCAGGATCCTGACACTTCTGTGTTCGCCTCCGTGGCCGGGGGACGTAAGACCATGTCCGTTTATCTGGGGTTTGGCATGCAGCTGTTCGGCCGGGA
>CAYPST010000071.1:0-21329 GCA_964413425.1 uncultured bacterium | reverse complement strand
TTTTCGGGGGAAGATGTACAGGTCCGACGAGAGCAACGGAAAGGCTTGGCCGTCCTGTTTCCGTATCATGAAGGCGGCTCGAACATCAAAAGAACCCCCGGTAAGATATCCCAGGCCCAACGCAAAATAATCGCCCCCGGAATCATAGAGTGCGACTGGTTCCAAACTGGTAAAAATTTCATTATCTTCCTCGGAAAAATAGCCGACCGGTTCAATCTGTTGATCATCTCTGGTGATCTTAAAAATCCCTCCCTCCAGATTCTGCAGATTGCTCACATCTGTGGCATTGCCATGATAACCGATATAGACTGCAGCAGCACCCTGTACGTTCAGATATGAGAGATCTGCGGGCTGCGGCTCTTCATTACTCCCCAGAGGTATCTCGCAGCCGGCAAAGAACATCGAAAGAAGAAACGTTAAGAGAAGTAAGTGCTTGCTCTTATGGATCATTTCTTTTCTCGCTTTCGCTTGCTTGAGTTTCTATGATAGTAAATTCCCATCGAAAAATACAGTGCCGGAAAGGAAATTCTTCTCTTTTCATACGCTATTTCAAACGGAATGATTCAGGATGAATATATCATGTGTATGAAAAAGGTCCATCTGGGGGCGGCCCCTGAAAAATCAGGGAAGAAAAGAGCAGGGAGGCTAAATACAAAATGGTGGTAAATAACTCATCTCCGGGCAGGCGATGGTTTCTGTTACGGCCATGTTGGAAGTCACTGCTATTTCATCACCTTGGATACGGTTAATTACTCCTAACCGGTGGATGATAGGCGCATCCGGTGACAAGAGAGTCATATCTCCCCCTCCCTCTCGAGATGGCATCTCGCACCAAATCTTCGGGAGACTCTCTCATGATACAGGGAGTTGGTCGGGCCGGTCTTCGTTCTCGCTGGTAACGAATATCCCTGGATCACCCGGCAGCGGGCACTTAAATTCGCAGATGCCGCAGCCAATGCACCGGTCCCGGACGACATACGGATATTTGACCATTCTTCTGGTGCCGTCCGGGGCCACATACTCTTGTTCATCGAACTGGATGGCCTTCTCCACCGTCGGGCAGTGCTCTTCGCAGACAATACAATCTTCATTCCTTGCATAGGGGATACACAGGTCTTTGCTGAAATACGCCAGCCCCATCGAGGTCTGTTGTTTTGCCTCGAGGGGTAACGGAAGAATGGCTTCCGTGGGACAGACCTCTCCGCAGAGATTGCAGTTGTATTCGCAATACCCGGTGCGCATCACAGCAACCGGTGTCCAGAGATTCTGAATGTCACCCTGTATGGCCCCGGGTTGCAGACAGCGCCCGTTGGATCCACAGATGCGGACACATTCCATACAGCGGATACATCGATCCAGAAACTCATTTTCAGGCCGCGATCCCGGCGGACGGATGAGTTCTGCAGTATCTTTCCGATTCTTAATCCCGATACCCACCAGCCCGATAGCTGCAAAACTCCCCACGGTGGCATTCAGAAATCCGCGTCTGTGAAAATCCACCAGGGATCGATACGGCTTCCACCGCCAGCCATAGGTGATTGCCTGAATCTTCGGCGGGCAGGTTTCCCCGCAATTGAAGCACTCGATACACTCCACCTTGCTGGTCTCCCGGGCATCATCCCGGGGAATTGCATCCATTTTGCATTCCCGCTGGCACTTGCCGCACTGGGGACAGGCATCGCCCACCAGCCGCTCGTAAAAACGGAACTGGGAAAGAAACCCCAGCAACGCCCCGGCCGGACAGATATTCCGGCACCAGAATCTGCGCGTCACAAGTTCGAGAGCGAGGATGCCGCCGAAAAACAAGGCTATCCACGCCACCTGCTGGAGTCGGGCCTGCTCTTCGGGCATCAGTACCATCTTGAACCAATCGTACACCGCAAACACGGGGCCTTCCAGAAAGGAAATACGACTCAACCCGCGTAACGTGTTTTCAGTTAGCAGGGTCGAGAGTGGATATAACACAACCGTTAATGCCCGGTTCATAATCGAAAGCGGATCAAAAATGCCCCAGACAGGAATCGAGAATATACCCAGAATAATCAGACCGAGAAGCAATCCGAATTTGACCTGCCGCCATTTACTTGCATCCACCGACTCCCTGTTGTCCGGAGATTTCACCATCTTGCTGGTAATATCGAGTGTGGTTCCCAGCGGACAGATCCAGCCGCAAAAAAACCGTCCGAGGAATGGAGTCAACCCGAGGATAATCAGCGCAGGCCACAGGAAGGAAGAAAGCTGGAGGTTGGATACCAGATCAAAAAGCGGCGTAAGCGGACTGAATCGCAGAAAGATATCAGATCCCAGCCCAACTTCGTATGGGTATCGAGCTCGTATGAACAGAAAGATGAAAAAGATCAGAAAGAGGATCTGGAAGACACGCCGTGTTTTCGCCATGATCAGGAGACAGTAATTTTCTTCAGATTCAGGTTATCAAAGTCGAATTTGTTAAGTCCTCTGGCATAGGCTTCTTTAATATGTCCCACCTGCTGGATTGGGAGACCAAATAAATCCAGCGCCAGACGATCGGCTGTGGCCACGCAGGAACTCATAATCAGCGTCCGGGCCTGCCGCACGTCATTGATGTTGCCGCCAACCGGTCCATTATGCTCTAACACCCGATAGGCATCAACAATGGTTAAGGTTGGCAGGATTTCCCTGTCAATATCAATCAATTTGGTGGCAAAATGATTGTGCAGCGACCCCCGTTCACCCCCCATCACTCCCATCAGGTTCTTTAACCCCAGGGTCACCTGACTCATCGAATGAACCTTGGCAATGGGAACATTAATAGTTTTATCCGCTTCCAGGTAATCCGGATAGATTGGCCACTCTTTTATTTCCTCCCCCCCGGCAATCCGGATATCCTTGAATCTGAAATCCCTCACCAGCTCCACCTTCGCACCGGCTGATTTCGCCTTCGCTTCAATCTGGCTGCTCCGGTAGCACCGGCGGGCACTATTGCAGGTTCGGTCGAACACTTTCACCTCTTTGGCCCCGGCGTCCAGGCAGTGTTTCACCAGAGCGGCAACGAGGTCCGGATTGGTGGTCGCCGCCAGTTCAGGCGCTCTGTCCCAGGCGATGTTCGGCTTGATGACCACCACATCTCCGCGGGAGATAAACGTATTGAGTCCTCCGCAGGCATCAATGGCTGCCTGTAACAGCTGTTCCGGCTCGCCATTCTCCACCCAGACCGCCCCGGGTGACCCCTGGGCGCGCAATCCTCTTGAGAAAGGCGCCAGCGAAAGTCCGAGGATGCTCATTCCTGCATATTTAATGAAGTGTCGTCTTCTCATGTACTATCATCTCCGTCTTTGCTTATTTATTGACATTATTTCTGTCCTTCAACCGTTTGTATGATGCTCCGAATGAGCTGTTCGGCCGCCGGCTGCTCTGTATATCCCATGACTCCGACAATAAACCCGGAATGCGTCTGTGCCAGAATGTTTCCCTGAAACTCCGTCTGTGCCAGAAACCTGTGCTCCTCCGCCTGGTCCTGTGTTTCCAGTATTTCCCCCTGCTGGCGGACCACATTTGCAAAGGATTGCAGCGACTTTTGTGCTTCCTCCGCCTCACTGAAGATAGCCAGAAATCCCGTATATTGTGTGTTGTTACGTTCATAATCAGCCTGGACCACCGAACGAAAATTTTCCAGCCCCAGAAACCCGCGGGTTTTATATGTCAGGGTATGAGCCACCCGGTTGGTTTCCGGAAGCCAGGTGAGTTCCTGCGGAACAGCGGCCGGCGGGATCTTCGCGGCAATACTCCGGGCACAGGAAGTGAGAGCGCGCTGCGCAACCGAATCCATGGCAGCGGCATTGAGCTGAACGAAGTACTTCCCCTTGTAAAACTTCATATTCGTTTCGGAGACAATACTCTCCTCGCCTATTTCCTGGAACTGCAATCCGGGACGCCGGTACATACTGTAGATCCCGAAGGCGTTCAGGGGAGAGCCCATATCGTAAATATCGATACTGAAAGCCAGCGACGTCTGCTCTGCATGGATGTAGTAGGCAGTTACCATTTTCACAAAATCGTAGTCCTTGTAGAGCTCGGCTTCTCCATTGATATATTCGAACAGATTTGACGGATCGTACACCTCCACTTCCCCATCCAGCACCCAGTCAGATTGATACCGCTCTCCCGGCAGGAACTTGTCCAAATCCTCCGTTTGCCAGGCAGAAATCTGGCTGCTCAGGCATACCAGAATAAGACTGATCAGCATTCCTATGAGTGGTCGTCGTCGAGTCATGCGAATAATTCTCCTGCCCGCCGGATATTTTCAGCAACGTTAAGGCCATACCGGCAGTCGATTACGCAGTCCGAGCAATCTGCGCATTGTGATACATTTCGATTCGCCGGAAGCGCATTGTAATTTTCCACCGCAAGCGAAATATCCTGATACATATCGGCATACATAACACAACGATTGATATCGTTCACCTGCACGCCCTTCGGGCACTGGGGCAAACACTCACCGCAGAGCCTGCACAACTTTGAGTCAATGACATTGCCGTATGTATCCAGGATTTTCTGATCTTGCCAGCCGAAAGAATTTCCCATCACCAGGACATTCTCTTCGACCTGCTGAAAACTCACCATGGAAGGGATCGCGCTGGTGATGCTTCCGTTGGACAGCGCCCACTTCAATGCAGCCTGATGCGGATTGATGTTTTCAGTGGCCCGATCCTCATAACCGCCGGCCTGGGTTTTCATAGCGATAATCCCAAGTCCTTTTTCAGCGCCTTGTTTAATCGCCTCTGTGAGGTCTTCGGGGTGTTTGAAATTATAAGCGGCAACCACCACATCGAAGAATTTGTCTTCGCCTGCCTCCCGAATCAGGTCCGCCATGTTGCTGTGGGTCGAAAATCCAACCGCCCGGGCTTTTCCCTGCTTCCTGGCTTTTTGAAGCACTTCTCTGCCTTCCTCGTTATGGACATCATCCCGGGAATTGAACGCGTGTAATAATAGAACATCCACATAATCGGTTCCCAGCGCCCGCAGACTGGCCTCAATGTCCCGCTCCATCTGGCTGCGAGTATTTTGTTTAATCTTGGTTGTTATGTGCACCTGCTTCCGAACATCTTTGATGGCCTGCCCCACAATCTCTTCATTCCTGCCCCCCATATATCCCCGGGCGGTATCGATATTATTTACACCCTTATCGACCGCGCGTCGAATGACCGCCGGATCCGAGGTTCGCATGGCACCAAATCCCAGGGTGGTATATTTCATACCGGTGCTGCCCAGCGTACGATACTGCAAAGAAACCTGGGCCGTGTCAGATGACTGCGCATAGGCCTGCACGGTATGCGCACGGGACAACACCACGCCTCCCAGTAAACCGGATACGCCTGCCGCGGCAGTTTTTACAAAATCTCTTCGATTCATTCTGTGTTCGTCGTTCATAATCCACCTCACGTGTTATAACTTCATATTTGAGAACGCTTCACCTTCTTTATATAACACCATCCGTACAACTCATCCCGAGCCTCACACTTCAGGATGATCGCGGGTAATGAACCAAAAGAAATCCGTAACACGAATAAAAAGCAACCAACCGCCGAAATTCAATCCAGTTTTCTGCACCATGTTCCGTATATTTGTGCAAAAAGTACACCATCAAGCGAAATTCACTGATAATCTCAATATACCAGAATATTTATAATCTCAAGAGGAGAAGATCCGGAAATGTGGCGTTGAGTACACATTTTTATTACTAATTTTCGGAAAAATATCGATGAATTTTATGAAGAACGGGAGTAAATAGGTAGCATCTCTGAATCTGAAGAACAAATAAAAACAACAGAAGAAAAGGTAAGGGAAATGAGGAAAGAGGATTGAGTCCCCAACATTCTCATCACCCCGCCAACAATAGGCAGCAGGCAGTTGGCCGTGGGCAAACCCGAATCCGGGAACGGCGATTTATCGCCTCCGTTCTGAAACCACAAATGACACGAAAAACAAGTGTACCCACGAATGACACATATTGACACGAATAAAAAAGAAGAGAACAAAGAAGTACCCGCACCCAACCGAAACACCTGCGGTTCACTTCCCAGGCGTCTGCCATCTGCGGTTTGGCGTTTACCTTTTGACGGTCATTTCACCTGTGTCACACCTCTGTTTCTGTGTTCATGCCCGATAGAGACACCTCTATGAAATTATAGATTCCAGGAGTTTCTCATCGGGACAGGCTGTGGGCTATTCGGAAAGATACAGACGTGAACACTCATCGTTTCCAAGTTTGGTTCATGGCCCCCGTTCTGCCGCATGGATGGATAACTCACCCCCTCGGCCGCCGTCTTTAAGTTCAAACCTGCGTACTGCCTACTGCTTACTGCCAACTGCCCCCATGCGTTTGCCGTTTGACTTTTGCCGTTTGCCATCTTTTCTACAATTCCTCTACCAACTCCGGAAGCGGGCCATGGAACCTGATTGCACCCTTCTCCAGATACAGTCCTTGATGACAGAGCTCAGACGCAAATTCCAGATCATGGGTCACCAGGATACGGGTAATTCCCTCCAGCGAGTGCAAAATCTGCAACAATCGTTGTTTCCCCTCTCTGTCAAGATAGGAATCCGGTTCATCCAGCAGCAGGATATCCGGCCGCAGGACCAGCACACCTGCCAGGGCAACTTTGCGCATTTCACCCAGACTGAGCGCATTGCAGGGAGTGAAATAATCTCCGGTATATCCGACCGCCTCCAGTGCCTCCTCCGCTTCTGTTCGCGCGTGCTCTTCATCTCCGTGCAAATTGACCGGTCCGAAGGCGACATCTTCTATGACGGTAGGGCAAAATAACTGCACCTGCGGGTCCTGAAATACCAGGCCCACCCGCTGACGAATCTGCCGTAAATTGTGTTTCGTCACATCAAGGCCGAGCACGCGAATAATCCCTTCTCCGCGCAGTAATCCAACCAGACTGCGCAGAAGGGTACTTTTTCCGGATCCATTCAGTCCCAGAACGGCAGTATGCTCCAGCGCCCGCACCCCAAAAGAAAGATACTGCAAAGCAGGGGCGTGATCACCGTAGCGATAGGTGTAATTTTCGCACTCTATAACCGGATCCGTCATCGCACCTTTCAGATTGTTACACTCGCAGAAAATAACCACTATAGGGAAGAATACAGATCAGGATACCGCTGACCAACATCAGCCGATCGGAGCGCGTCTTCCGAAAGCGTGCCAGCAGCGGTATGGTTGCTTCTCCCCCTCTCAACCGCATTGCGATATAGATCGATTCCGCGTAATCGAAGGCTTTCCGGAGAATCACCCCGAAGGTACTTCGTATGCTCCGCAGATGCGAGCGTCCGAAAAGCCTCAGTGAACGCGCTTCCAGCAATAACCGGACTTCCTGGAAAAAGATAGAAGTAAACCGATACGCAATCATCAGCAAAAAAATGATACGAAGCGGTACTTTTAAATCCCGGAGTGCGCTGAGAAGATGACTGACCGAGACATTCCGGGTGACAAACGAGACAACGAGTAAAATGGTGAACGCTTTACCAATGATACCAAGCCCGAACATCAATTCCGCATGCCGGGAGACCGGATCGGTCTGAAACAGGCTGATAAGGTACGGAATCATTCCGAACAGGACAATAGCCGGCAACATCGGCAGCAGCCGTGTCCGGACGAAATGTCTGACTCTTCGCTGCCGGAGGGCGAGGGAGGCCAGCAATACAAAGTAGAAAATCCCGCCTGGCAGACTCACCGGATAAAGCGCTATCGCCATAATGGCAAACCCGGTAAGGATAACAAGATATTTTTCGTTCAAAATAATACCAGAGATTCAAGAACGGATAGGTATACCCGTTTGATTGCAAATTGACTGCTCTATTTATGAGAGTGCTCAAAAAACAGGAAGAAGATACAGCATGGTGAAACCGACTTGTATATATTTATCCGCATAACATACATACCTCACTTTTTCCATAATACAGGCGAGAATTTTTTATTATATGACTATTAACTTTGCTCAGGAGATGAACACCTACGTCAATGCTGCCCCATAGGGGGCCCTTCGGGCCTGACCCCATTTTTCTCGTTCTCCCCCTTACTAAGGGGGAGCCAGAGGGGGTCATTCGGTCAGAGCGTCTCCAGGAACTCTTGATCTCCACAAATACTGAGTAAGCTGAATAGACATATTTTATTATTTCTTTGCAGCCCTTGCGAACACTGCGACCTTTGCCCCGACCCGCTCCGTCCCGACGGGATCTCTTCGCGGCAGATGCACACAGAAACACCGGCTGCCCACAGATATAACGATAGTAAAGAGTATAAGAGGAAAAGGTCCTCCCCCACCGCTATCCCCGGTGGTCCGGACACCGGGTCAGGTAGTCCTTTTCCTTTCGTTGTGCTGTCTCTTTCTCTGTGGTCCCCTGTTGCATTTGCGTCCTCTGGCTCAACGAAATCCCCGTGGCTGTTCCATTGCCTGCTTCAGTTCCCTGCGAAATACTTCTGCCGTCTGCCGTCTGCCTTTTTTCTATTGTCATTCGCTGTTTCCGCGTGTATCCCCGTCAGGAGCCGGGCCTTCGACCGGCGGGTGCTCTTCTTGTCGGGTTTATCCCAAGGGATCCCTGGGGGATGAATAATTCGGGCTATAGTTCCAATGCAAAGCGTCGCAACCTCAGCTTTACTTTGTTCGCTCTCCTATCCAGAGAAACAGATCGTCATCTTCCGTAAACAGGGTCTGGGAAATCCCGGCAGTCCGGCCGTATCCGGCCAGTTCCTCCGCCGCGGGCAGGAAATCCTGTTCAACGGCGCTTCCGGTCCTGCGATGAAAATCATTTATACTTTCCCGGGACATAAAATGCAGGATGATAAGTGTGCCCCCCCGGTGAAGTACGGAGGCGGCTTCCCGGAAAAATGCAGGGACCATGTCCAGATGCGGAACGACTGCGAACGCGAAAACACAATCAAATGAGCCGGATTGAAACGGCAGATGATGACAATCGGCACGGACCACATGATGATGCTCCTGTTGTGCTTTTCGCAGCATGGCCGGAGCAAGGTCAACACCAATGACAGTTCCGGTGGATGTAGCGGCAGCCCGCAGCGGATCCAGGGCGATCCCTGTGCCGGTGCCGGCGTCCAGCACCCGGCTTCCTTGCCCGACGGGCAAAGACGGTATCAGCCGGAACAGCCGGTCGCGATCCTGGTCATATGTATCTGTGTGATTCCACTCTGCAGCCTGTTCGTTAAAAAATTGCGTCCGTTCCTGCTGTATAGCAAGCATGCTAATAAATCTCCTGCATTCTCTGTATTCGTGGTTCCAACATCGATACCAGCGGCGGTACGGCAATCAGTTGCAGGATTACTCCCGGAATCCCGGAGAACACCATCCCTGCTGAAAACACTTTAGGGGGGAGATGAAACAGCGGAGCGATGCCGAATACTGCCGCTGCCAGCACCAGCCGCTGTAATAAAATCCCGGTGATCAGAGTCGGATAGAGCGGCCAGCGCCACTGGGTCCGCAGCACGGAGAGGCTCCCTGCCAGAACAATTCCCTCCACCGCCATGATCGGTGCAATCGGAGGATAGAGCGGAGGCATACCGGTCATCACCGAGGAAAGCAGCGGAGCCAGGAAGCCCACCAGCACTGCCGGAACGGGGGAGATCAACAATCCACACAGGGCAATCGGGAAAAACATGGGCAAAAAGGTGGCTCCGAGGTGCACCATGTGAAAGAACACCGGAAACACCAGCGCCAGCACCAGAAAAACCCCCGCCATCACATTTTCATGATGAATCAGCGACCGGTCTTCAGAAGTCAAGAATCACTCCTCCTTCAAAGGTAATTCCCGGCATAGGGTACCCATTCATGGTCTGGTACTCGGTGTCGAAAAGGTTTTTCACATTCATAAACAGGGAACCGTGCTCCCGCAGGACAACATCAACTCCCAGTTCCGAGACAGCGTAGGACGGCAGTGTCTGATATGCTCCCGCGGCAAAATCTTCCAACCCATTCACATAGTGCAGCTTGTATCGAAGCGAGAGATATTTCCAATGATAGGTCCCGGACATCAGGAGATCGTGTTCCGGCTGGCGGGCCACGGGTCTGTCGGAGTGAAACCAGCTGTAATTCGCACTCACATGGAGACCCCTGGCCGGGACAAACTTGACCGAGGACTCAAGACCGAAGTGCCGGAATTCACCCGTATTCCGGTACTCAAAACTGGGAAAGGTACCGTGTTGCTCGATAAGATTATCTCCATCCAATCGATACAGATTCACATCCGCTTTCAATCTGCTCCCGGGCTGGTACCGAACCCCGGCCTGGGCGGAATACGAGACCTCCGGCTGCAAATCCGGATTGGGGGCGGGAAACAGGTACATCTCCCTGATGGTGGGGCTGCGAAATCCTTTCCCATAGGAACTATAGAGGGTGAGTGCGTCCGTCAGATCGTAGCTTAATCCCAGGTGGGGAACACCTACCTGCCCGAAAACGGAATGATCATTCAATCGAAACCCCACCGAAGGTGTCCAGCGGCGAGCAATCCTCTGCTCTGTTAGCACATACAGGCCGGTTTCCGATACCGAGTATCGGTTTCCGGCAGGATTCCCCCACATCGGAGGGAGATTTATCTGGTAAATCTTGCCGCCGTAGTCTTTATAATCCAGGCCGATGGTCGAAGAATTCTTCGGAAACGGCGTGAGGTTATGTTTTAAGATCACTCCCCGGGCGAAATCCCCTGAATGAAATCCATCGGAAATTTCATGTTCCCCCCGATTCAGGTAGACCTGATAATCCAGCGAAACCGGTTCAAAATTCATCCGGCTCGACACCGTCACATCTGACCGGGTGATGTCGAATTCTTCACCGGATTCTCCCTGCAGAGGGCCCGGATCTTCCGCATAAAAGGGAACCGATTTGCCGGTGACTGCAAAATAGATATTCGGCTGCAGTTCGTATCCGGTATGCACATGATACGAACTGGATCGGAACGCACTGTGCGGCCGGTGTCCGGCAGTCGCCCGCCTGCCGTAGACCAGGTAATAGTCAAAATCACGCACCTTACCCCCATGCTGAATGACCCCGCGGCGGACGTCGTAATTGCCGGTAGCCAGCCGGATACGGGTTTTCATCCCCTGCTCATACAACCGCTTCGTTTTCATATTGATAACCCCGCTCAGAGCATTGGTGCCGTAAATGACAGAAGCGGGACCTTTAATCACCTCCACATCCTGGATAAAGTCAGCCGAGTATGCATCCGGAACCGGATGCCCCATTAACCCCATAATTTCCGGTTTCCCATTCTGGGCAATCAGCACACCGGTGGTGGGATCACCGCCCACACCGCGGACCGACAGTTTCCCGGCGGAACCTCCGGCCACACCATACCCCATCACACCTTTTTCCGTGCTGATGATGCCGGCCACTTCTCCGGTGACAATTTCATTCAAATCCCGGTATCCCATCGCGTGTATCCGCTCCTCGGACACGGAAGACACCGACATGGGAGACAGCTGCGGAGGCTGGGTTTCTTCCACAAATACGGAATCCATGGTAAACACCCAGACCGAATCCCTGGGAGAATAATAGCCCAGGAACTGTCCCATGGCGGATTCAGCCGCACTGATGAATAGTATCCCGATTATCATATACAGGATTCTTAACCTTCTCTGAGTATATCCCATATCCTTCTCCTCGTTGCCATGGAATTTTACCAGCCCTTCAACCGGCACTTCCTTTCTCAACAATCGATATTACGTTTTCTCAAAATCGTATTACGAATGTAACCACATTCTAAGAAACAATGCAAAGGATTTTATCGTAGGAGTGCCGCCGAATAAAATTCTATGATTATTAATCCTGATCAGGTATGATCAGGTATCTGTTCCGGGGAGTGACGGATCGGAACCCCGATTTGAAACTTTCGGTTCGCCGCGGCGAATGTGATTTCGATGAAGTTTTATTATCGGGCTGTCCACTGCCAACTGCCCACTGCCCACTGCCTACTGCCTATTGCCAACTGCCAACTGAGTTCATCACTTTCCCTGCTGATTTAACGATTAGCGGCCCAGAAGATCGCCTGTTGTAACAACCGTTGATAGTTGGGATTCCCATAGGCGTGCGCATCATGGCCGGGCTGGATGTAGACTATCCGGGAATTTTCATAGTCATTAGTCCAGGCGAGATACGGAAGGCTCTCGGGATGATCGGTTTCCAGCAAAGGATGCACTCCCGGCAGGATCCGGCAGTTGCCGTAGACCTCATCATGAATCACGAAATCTTCGAGGCCTCTGGTGATCGGATGTGCCTTGTCTTGGATTTCGACGGGAATGTCCACATCATGCCGGTAGGTGGACGCAGCGATCCGGTTCCCGTCTTCGGTATATGGTTCGAGATGATAGCGTCCGCCGACGATGTGCAGGAATTCCTGCCAGTCCTGATACGAAGCCAGGGAGTGATGCAGAAAGACCATGCCGGTTCCTTGCTTCAATAACTCGATAAATTCCGCTTGCTGCCGAGGTGTGATGGTATCATACATATCGTAAAAGATAAACACATCTGGCTGAGATGCTCTTTCACTCCCGTACAGATCGTTGGCATCCGGATGCTGCACTTCGGCATAGGTAATGTTCTCAAATCCGTCGAACATGGCGAAAAATGCAGGCCGGTCAAAATCATGTCCACCGGTGATAATGATAGCCCGGATGCGCTCCGTCTCCGATGGCCGAGGGTGCAAGTTCACCGTATTGGTTACTGTCAATGCCGCCAGAATGATCGGGATAAGTACCAAACGATAATAGTGCTTTCTCCTCATATTTTCCTCTCAGATGTTTGCTCCTGCTGTAGCTTTATTACAAAAGTTCACACCATTCCGGGTGATTATCAATTCATTTGTAGCACCAAACTTGTTAACACGGAAAAGAGGAGCGCGGAGAACGAATGATGAATCACGAATTACGAATGTCGAACCGCAAAAGTGCCCCCTTCCCGCTCCGGCGCGGAGATGGGAGACTTCATCATTCGATATTCGAAATTCTGCGGTTCGAAATTCTTCTGTTTAAAGTTCTGCGGTTCTTCATTCCGGGCTTTGTGGCTAAAAAAATTACCTTCCGAAATTAAAATAGCAGAAAACTTCTGGCATCCCATGTCGTATATATGTATACAATGAGATAATCATCGGTGCCGTGATATTGACAAAGATACGACAGATAATCAGAGAGTAACGAATCCATCCAAGATCGGGAATACCATCTGGCATGGTATGAAACCCGTGCTGACAACACACTGAGAATTCTGCACCAGTCACTGAGAGGAGAGGGAATGATAAAGACAATATATGCCATCGGATGTCTTCTGCTGGGGTTTCTTGTTTGGGCGCCGGTTCCTGGTTTTACTCAGGCACCTCAGGAGGATGCCCGGGTGCTGTACAACAAGGCCCTTGAACACAGCCTGCACGAGGAATGGAATGAGGCGATTCGGGTATTTCAACAGCTGATTGAAACCTCGCCCGAAAGCGAATATCTCGATGATGCCTATTTCTGGGTGGGCCATTGCCTGGAAAATATCTCCGAACATCCTGCAGAAGCGTATCAAGCCTATCAGACTTTTGTTGATTCTTTTCCCGGGAGTGCATGGATTGATGAAGCGGTCGTCCGGCAGATCCATCTGGCAGCACAGCTGGTGCGGGACGGCGAGGCAGAATATAAAACCCTTTTACAGGAGCAGATCGGGAATGAGCACGCCCCGGTACGGCAACAGGCCGCACTGGCACTGGGCCGATTGGGCGACAAGCAGTCTGTATCGGTTTTGCGGCAAATGATCTCCCACCAAGAACACGGACCCGAAGCCAGAGAACTCCTGTCCGAATTGATGCCGGGCGAGGAGAATTTCGAGACGGAGACATCCGGAGCGCATCTTCAAGTGCAGGAGTCCGATACGGACACATCCCGGATTCAACCGGCCAGGTTTCCGCTGTTCGGCGCCTTTACCACTGAACACCGGGCGTATAAAACGATGCTGAAAACAGAGGATCGATGGTCACAGCAGGAATTGCTGGATTTCGCCATGTGGTACGTGTTAAAGCCCGGCCAATTCAAAGATTATTTCAACCAGGATGCGCCGGAGAGAAAAGCGTACCTGATTAAAGAATGGGGGGAAGCGGATCCGGTGCCTGAGACCTCGCGGAATGAAGCGCTGCAGGAGTTCGAACGGCGGGTGCAATTTGCTCGCGAACACTTCGCAGGATTCTGGAACTTCAAACATGCCAAATATCTTCCGGAACAATATCAACGGGAGGGATGGCCTAATGCTCCCTGGGATGCCCGCGGGGAAATTTATATCAAATATGGCGAACCGGATTTTACAACAGTGGGCAATGAGCTGAACGAAGTTCATTGGACTTATTACCGGCATAACGTCGATTTTGTCATCCGGAAATATATGACCAATATCTACGGCAATGCCATCTCCCTCGGGGAACTCGGCTGGAATATGTATCAATACGATCTGGCGAATATGGCCTACCGTTTCATAGAAGAAAAACGCTTTCTGTATCCGTAAGGGCCGGATCCTGTTGCGGCGAATCCTGAATTCATAAATACAGGACCAAGGTCTCCAGGCAGCCTGATGCCTCCCGGATAAATGCGTTCGACACGCCGCCGGAGTTATGCCATTGCATGGGGCGTTTTCTGCTATGATCCAGTGGAAAAATAAAGTGCGTTGCTATCCCAGAGCACCATCCCTGTGACTCAGGGACTATGAGGATGCGGTATATTGAACGCTTAATACTTCTGCCACCTTTTGTGCAAGGTAGCGCGGGGAAAACGGTTTTTGCAGGAAGGGTTTGTCCTCGTCCAGGATTGCCCGTTTCACAATATCATCATCCACGTATCCGGACATATACAATATCTTTGCCTGCGGATTTTTCAGCAGAATTTCGCCAGCCAGTTCATATCCGCTCATATTGGGCATTACGACATCCGTGATAATCAGATCAATCGATTCAAATCCGTTCATGTCACAGAGGGCGAGGGCTTCTTCGCCACACCCCGCTTCAATGGTAGTATATCCCATAGATTGCAGGCTCTCGCTGGCGATATGTCTCACCGCTTCTTCATCTTCCACAATCAGGATAGTTTCCTCGCCGTGAGGCAAGTCGATGGAGTGTTCCGCTTCTTCACGGTTCACGTCCGGCTTATCGATCCGGGGAAAATAGAGATTGAAAGTCGTCCCTTCTGCTACTTCGCTTTCGACAAAGATATATCCGCCACTCTGCTTAACAATCCCATAGACGGTAGACAGACCGAGCCCCGTGCCCTTTCCCATTTTTTTGGTGGTAAAAAAGGGTTCGAATATCCGTTCCTGGATCTCTTCTTCGATCCCATCTCCGGTGTCGCGGACAGACATATATACGTAATCACCGGCCTTCATTTCCGAGTAGAGCTGTCTCCCGTTATCCAGGGAGATATTTCGAGCCTTAATTCGCAGCTCCCCGCCCTCCGGCATCGCATCACGAGCGTTGACGGCTAAATTGATGAGCACCTGTTCAATCTGGCCCGGATCCGCCTTCACCACACCCAGATCCGGCTCGATATCCGTGACTAAATGGATATCTTCCCGAATAAGCCGCTTGAGAATCTTCTCAATATCAACGATGAGTTCCCCGATACTGATGATTTTGGGCTTAAGTATTTGTCGACGGCTGAACGCCAGCAGCTGCTGGGTCAGGGTGGCCGCTTTTTCTGCCGATTTTTTCGCACCGTCCACAAATTTCACCAATTTCGAATCGGACTGCAGATTCACCGACAACATGTCAATAAACCCGATAATCACCGTCAGCAGATTGTTAAAATCGTGAGCAATACCCCCGGCCAGATTCCCCATGGCTTCCAGCTTCTGTGATTTCTGCAGCTGCTCTTCCAGCTGCTTCCGATCGGTGATCTCGACGAAGGAGGTCATAATTCCCACCGGCTCTTGATTCGCGTCCCGGATAAGCGATGAACTCGCCATGACGTCTATGTGCTTATGATCGTTTCTTACAGCAGTGAATTCATTTTGCCATCCGCCCTGCTCCTGCAAAATGGTAATCATTCTGCTGGCCTCTATGTTATTCCAGAACAGGGCACCGTCCACGCTCAGCACCTCTTCAAACGATTCATAGCACCACATATCCAAGAATGCCGGATTCACATACGTGACCGCCCCCTGCAGGTTGGTGAGCATAATACCGTTTATGGATGTGTGGATGGCGTGATTTTTTATGTACAATTCTCGTTTTTGACGCTCTAAGGCTTTTGACAGTGCTTTGCGTAACTGCTCCTGATCATCGAGAATCTGATCTCGCCATTCATTTATATATCCCTGCAAATATGCTCTCGTATATTTTTCTATGGTATCAAATATTATGGTGGAAGACCGAATATCAGATCCAGAGATGTTTTGCAACGCAAGATGCCGAAATAGACTGCCTAACTCCATGAGCATCTGTTCGCCAAGCCCTTCTCGAGCCCGTTGTCTGCCGTGAGCCTCCACCTTTTCGTACTCGAAAGATTGCAGGAAATTGAGGAAATGATCGTACTCTTCCTTACTTAGATCATTCAGCTGCCGGGGATGTAGAGTATAACGATTTTTAAATGCGGACTCTCGAAAAACCTGAAGAATATGCTGGATGTTTTCAGAACGCCGGTGGGAAAGATCTTCCAGATATTGTTTTACATGAACCCGATCACTGTGCGTTATGTCCTTTTGATTATCCATTGTAAGAACTTTTCCATCCATATTCCCTAGCCAAATCAGTCAGTTGATTCCACTCCATAATTCATTTACTCAATTCAATGAATTCTATTTCATACAAGCATTTCGCCATGGAGTACACCTTTAATTCCCTGACTCGTAAACTTAATAGCACTTACCTTTTTTTTGAATCTTGATTCCGAGCCGCTGCGGCGTATGCTCTTCTTAATCGTTCCTGCTCCCGCAAAATATAATTTTCCCGCTCCTCAATAAATCCCGTGATGTAAAGGGATATATATTCATCCACAGCGCTGATGATAGTACTCATCTCATCCCTACTCAATTCCTCCAAATATTGGAAAGGAATCTGCCGGAAAAATCTGCCAAGGAAAAGAAAAGAGTCTTTTCCTAAACCTTCACTGGCACGACTTTTTCCCCGTTCAATGACCTCTTGGTCACTTCCATCCTGAAGGAATTTTATTAATCCGCTTACTTCTTCTTCCCCCAGTTCATTAATACGCCGCGGGTGAACGGTATATCTATTCCGCAGCATCATTGAACGAAAATTCTCTATAATCTCCTTGGACAACTGGTTTTTCTTGGTCTCCAGATACTCTGTATATTTCCTCAATAGTTGTTTTGTCTCATCAGGCATCTATCTTACAATTGTATGTGTATGCTTCCATATAGGTTATTTTTTTAAAATCCCGCCATAAAAAGTCCCGCCGCCAAAAGCCTTCATGACCTTTTGGGACACTTCATCATCCAACTGGAACCACTCTTCCAAGGGCATCAGATCAGGCTCATCGATTTCCCAGGGTTTTATTAACTCCAATGTTTCTCTTTTTGGTCGACTATATATGGGTTGTCCTACATTCTTATATATTTCTTTCATCTTCATCATCTGCTCACTTTCTGCACTGGCATCCCCATCACAAAAAAATAGTTTGCTTCCAGGTGCCGACCATTCATAGAGGACGGACAGGCTGTGATTAAAGTCTTCGTCGTTCAGGAACCAGGCAATCCCGTTAAAACCGATTGCCAAATATCGTTCGTCTCCAAACATTTCTTCAACTACCCCTGAATTCAAAAGATTCTCTGGGTGTTCGGCCTCGCAATGCACATACTGAACATCCGGATTGTCATCGATAATATCCTGGGCATAAGCAACGGTGACTGGATCTATGTCTGAATAAATAACTTTGGTTCCCTTGGGGGCAATATGATGGATATGGTCCACCGTAGGCAATCCAGAAGCGAAGTCTAAAAATTTATTGAATCCCTGTTCGCAGAGTTGTCTCACTGCTTCTCCCATAAACCACCGAATTAATCGCACCAATTCAGGCATAAATGGTGCTACTTCAAGCACATTTTCAGCGGCTTGCCTGTCCACTTCAAAATTATGGCTGCCGCCTAAGAAATAGTCATATATGCGACCCGCATTTGGCTCACTGGCGTCGGCAATACCGGCAAAGTCATTATCATTCCGCATAAATGCACTCCTTCCCTCATTATTTGAGTTGAATACACTGGTAAGCCAGTTGATCTTCAATTTATATGAATTTCGGGTGGAGTGCAAAATATAATTTCCTTAATTTATAGAGCTCAAATAATTCATATTTAATTTTAGTGTGATTTTATGTATATAATTTTTTAGAATTTCGTCCCGCAATAATGTGTATTGCCCTTACACGCTGTAGGTGTATTATCGGTTATATTTAAAAAAACTCAACCGGTTAATTCTATTACAGGCCCTGTGCAGATTGATGATGTGCTTTACTGGTACTCTCTTGATCGCGAGTCATTCGGCATACACTGTCTGCGGATGGATATTCTATGGAAGACACAGAAAAAGGAGATAATGTGATATGCCGCGAGATAATGGGCAGAGTTAATAAGGCATAGGTTTAGATGGAAGCAGAGCGCAGTAAGGGTGCTGCTTCAGCAGGCTATCCAACAGCATGCAGGCACACCAGTGTCATGACACATGAGTCTGCATGTCCGGTCATCACTTCGCTTTAATCAGCGCTCCGGGTCCACTGGTATCCGGTAAATGCCGGGACCGGGTGCTAGAGGTGCAGTGCTTTATCCATGCGCCGGGCGATTTCGCGCAGCCGTTTCCGGTCGCCGCCGGAGACTTCCGCGGTTGCCCACCCGCTGTATCCGATATCCCGCAGGGCCTGTCTCACTGCCGGCCAGTCGCAGTCCCCTTCGCCGATTGGTACTCTGAACCCTGCATAGAGGCCTTCTTCGTTTCGCTTTTCACGGCTGTATTCTTTGATGTCCAGCTTCAAAATCCTCTCTCCCAGGATGCGAATCCACTGTTCGGGCCAGCCGTAATTCACCACATTGCCCACGTCGAAGTACACGCCAATCCACTCACTCTCGAATTCATCGATATACCGCCGCATTTCCAGGGGACTGAGCAGGAACTGATTCCAGACGTTTTCGATGGCAATTTTAATCCCGTGTTCCTCAGCGAATGGCAGCACCTTCTTGATCTCTGCCTGGGATCGCCGGTAGGCATCATCATAGGAGACCTGCTTATTCACCACCGCCGGGACAAGCAGCACGGTAGAGGCGCCATAGGCTTGCGCATCCAGGATGGCGGTTTGCAGCCCGGCACGGCCTTCGGCCCGGACAGCAGGATCGGGATCGGACAGGGTCTTGTTCCAGTGCACGGAATCGACGACTCCGTGAATGGGAAGACCAACCGCATCGCGCGCCTCCTGTACTTCCTCTTGGCTGAAATCATTCGGGCTGCTCATTTCCACTCCGTCGAACCCCAGATCTTGCAGCAGCTGAAATTTCCCCCGGACAGAGAGGTCTTCCTGCACCATGCCGAATTTCACCGCCTTCCTGAGTGATAAATCCTGGGATACTCCGGCAGAGAAGCCGGAAGCAATTCCTCCGGTAAACAGATATCCCGTTATTCCAGCACCTGTTATTTTCAGGAAATTTCTTCGTTCCATAGCTGTTCCTTTTCCTTCGTCATTCATGCAGTTCCCGGTACCGGCACTTCTTTTTCAATATCGACGGGACCGAATTCGTATTCCGTGGGTCCCAGGCGCAGGTCGGAACTCATCATTTCGTCCCAGGTGATCTCTTGTCCGGTGTATGCCGCTTCGCGTCCCATGATGGCTATCATGGTTGAAATTGCGGTATTTTCCGCTTCCACCCGGGGTGTATTATTACGGATATTGGTCACGAAATCCACATGCTCCTGCACATACGGCGAGACGGCAACCTGGCCGGTGCCGGCGCCCCACGGAGCCTCGGTGACATCCTCGGGATATTCATACTGCCAGAGGACTCTTCCATCTCTGCGTTGAATAGTATTGCGCACATTGGTCAGGGCTTTGGTGCCCACCAGCACATTCGATACGTTGTTCACCGTCCCGTTAATCTGCCGGCAGCTGGCGTTTAAATGCACATCATTTTCGTAGACATAATCGACACTGAAGAAGTCAAACTGGTCTCCGGTCACCCGGCGAGCCCGTCCCCCGTATCCGACAGCCCTCACCGGATGCATCCCGAGAAACCAGTACATGGTATCAATGTTGTGGATGAACTGTTCGACAATATGATCGCCGGATAACCACTCCCAGTTGACCCAATCGCGGAGCATGTATTCCATTTCGGTCCACTCTTCACGCGGTTCCCGGTACCAGAGCTGGCCGGTATCATAATAGGCATAGGCCGCCTGAATATCACCGATGGCTCCGCCGGCCACCTGTTGATACGTCGCGACAAAATCGCGTTGGTGCCGGTATTGCGTTCCGGTCGCCACGTTGAGTCCCAGGGTTTCCGCCTTCCTGGATGCCGCCATTACCGAACGTGCGCCCACCGGATCCACGGCTACGGGTTTTTCCAGAAAACAGTGCTTTTTTGCTTCCACTGCCGCTGCAAAATGCTGGGGCCGAAAATGCGGAGGAGTGGCAAACAGAGCAATGTCCACATCGGTCTCTAACAGCCGTTGATACGCATCAAATCCCACAAAAACATGTTCATTCGGGATCTCCACACCTTTCTGTTCCCGAAGGCGTTCACGCGTACTGTCCACCCGGTCCTGAAAGACATCTGCGAGGGCGGTCACCCGAAGGTTCGGGCCGGCCTCCAGAAAATTCAGGGCGGCTCCGGTTCCCCGACCTCCGCATCCCACCAATCCTGCTTTCAGCTCCGGTCCTTCCGGCGCCTGATCCAGCAACGGTGGAACATACACATCCGGACGCCTGCCGCAGCCAATTAAAAACGATCCGGCGGCCGCAGCCATACTCATTCCAATAAATTCGCGTCGGGTAAATTCATTTTTCATACCTGCGTTCCTCCCTTCTGAGGTTCCTCTCAAATTCTCTTATGGAATTTCAATTCAATGAGTCTGGTCTAATCCCGAAGGGACTCCTTCGGAGAAAGTGTAGCGGAAATCTTTTACATTGATCATATGAGGAATATAATCGCTATTATTCTTTTATTACACAATATCATGAGTATGTTTTAGTCTATTATACAATTCGTGATCATTCCCCGACGTGTCGGGGCAGGCAGTGGTTTCTATAGTGGTCTCATACAATTATATCATGATTGAGTCTGTTTCGAAAACGCCTCGCAGAGATCCCGTGACGACGGGACAGAGATCGC
>CAYPST010000070.1:0-21584 GCA_964413425.1 uncultured bacterium | reverse complement strand
GGCGGGTTCGGGCATCGGCCGGGCTACTGCACGGCTGTTCGCCGCCCAGGGCGCCCGGGTGAGCCTGCTGGATATCGATCAATCCGGCGGAGAGGAAACGGAACGGCACATCCTGGAGTCCGGGGGAGAAGCACTCTTTATCCGGACAGATGTAACCGAGAGCAATGAAGTTGAAACCGCTGTCCGGCAAACCGTCCGGCAATTCGGCGGACTGGATATCCTGGTGAACGTGGTCGGCGTGAGCGGGAGGAAATGGGGTGACGGTCCGACGGCAGACTGCACCGAGGAGGCCTGGGACAGGCTCATGACAATCAACCTGAAAAGTATGTTTCTATGCTGTAAGTACGCAATACCGTCGATGCTTCAAGGAGGCAGCGGGTCGATAGTCAATATTTCTTCCGTCCTCGGGTTAGTGGGCGGCGATGCTGATTTCGCCACCCATGCCTATGCCACCACCAAAGGCGGGATTATCAGTCTGACCCGCTCGATTGCCACCTATTATGCCGGAATGAGCATCCGTGCCAACGCCATCTGTCCCGGCCTGATTGCGACTCCCATGAGTGAACGGGCCCAGGTCAGTGAGCAAATACGTTCACGCCTGAAAGAACTCCAGCCGCTGACCGGTGATTTCGGCCAGCCGGAGGATGTTGCCAGCGCAGCCCTGTATCTGACATCGGATATGGCGCGGTTCGTCACCGGGGCCGTCCTTCCCGTGGATGGCGGATGGACGGCGAGGTGATTGTTGCGGCGAGGGAATAACTTGTAATATGGGAATATAGATTAATGCAGGGGGAGAATGAAGTATGAAGTGAGAAGTGAGAAGGCAGAAGGCAAAAGTATGCGTCTTCAAAGTTCATAAGCATATCACGATAATCCGGGATCATTATGATTGCCTTTGCCCAGAGAAGAAAAGATTTTGCAAATCAACTGCTGAAATGAGAATAGGAAAATCGCAAATGGTGCCATCAGCAAGAAGCCGTATGATTTGGGAAGTAAGATTCGGTGAAATGCTTCCCACTTTTTCCTTCTGCCTTTTCACTTGTTTGTTGAAACTCAAAAACCTACACGTGTCATCAATGAACCAAATAAACCATCGAGGTCGAGATTAAGCCATGCTCACCACCAGCGTCATCGGAAGTTATGCCTGGCCCTCCTGGTTTTTCACGGCAGTGGAAGCCATGAAACGAGGCGACTACGGCCCGAAAGATATGGAAGAAACACTGAACGATGCCGTCGATACGGCCATACGGGATCAGGAAGACGCAGGGGTGGATATGATCTCTGACGGCGAAATGCGCCGGCTGGGATTTTTCACGGCCGACTTCTACGGCCGGCTCACCGGGCTCCGGCCGCTGGAACCGGAGCGCCGGCTGGGACCTGCCGGGCATGATCAACGGGAGAAATATGTGCCGGAGGAACGGTTCGAGGCTCCGGACGGCCTGGGGCTGGTGGCCGAATACGAGTATGTGCGATCCCGGACCTCCAAACAGGTGAAGGTGCCCTGTCCCGGACCGTTTACCCTGGCGGGGCGCATCGCCACGGGGGGAGTTTACACAGACCGCATGGAGGCCGCCCGGGAATTCGCCGGGATTATCAACACCGAATTGCAGGCGCTGGTGGAGGCGGGAGCAGAATTTATCCAGCTGGACGAGCCCTCCTACGCCGTCCACCCCGATGCCCCTGCTGATTTTGTGAAGCTGTTTAACGACACCGTGAAAGGCGTGGATGCCCGCATAGGACTGCACCTGTGCTTCGGAAATTTCGTGGGCCGTCCTGTGGCGCACCGGACCTATGTCCCTGTGTTTCCTGAGATCCTGGAGGCACACGCCGACGAACTGGCCATGGAGTTTGCCAACCGGGAACTGGCGGAGTTAGAACTCATCAAAGAGGTCGCAGATGCCGGGAAGACCGTAGCGGCCGGGCTGGTGGATGTGAAGAATTACTTCGTGGAACCTCCCGAACTGGTGGCTGGACGGGTGCGGAAGACGCTGGAATATGTCTCTCCGGACCAGCTCGTAGTCACACCGGACTGCGGACTCAGCCAGACCGCCCGCTGGGCCGCCCGGGCGAAACTGCGCTCTCTGGTAGAAGGTGTGGAAATTGTGCGGAATGAAATCACCTGAACAAATCGGGAATTGAATTGTCGTGATTCTGGTCATCGGCACCACCACACTGGATCTGTATGTATCCGGTGTCGAGCAAATGCCGGAGTTCCGTGGAGATGAATTTACTGTCGATAGTCTCGTCTACTGCGATCAACCCCTCAGGATGATGCCGGGCGGTAACGGAGCCAATACCGCATACGTGCTGGGAAGCCTGGGCGTTCCGGTCAGCCTGTGCAGCGGCATCGGCCGGGACACTCCCGGCGATCTCCTGGTGCAATGGCTGGAATCAGTTGATGTCGGTCTGGAGAACCTGATCCGCAGTGACCAGGCGCAGACCTCCTCCACCATCATGATTGCCGATGCGCAGCGCAACCGCCTGGCCTTCCACCATCACGGCGCTTCCGGATTTTTCGGACCCGACCATCTTGCAGAGAGCTCACTGATTAAATCCGATATCGTATTAATCACCGGCTATCCCCTGTTGACGAAGTGGCGACCGGACGGAGTGAACAGGTTCCTGCGGAAGGCGCATGGTTCGGGAATTACCACGGCGCTGGATATCGGTCCGGCAGTCGGGGAACCCGCCGGATTGTCCGAACTCGAATCCGCGGCCGCTGATCTCGATATCCTGCTGTGTAACGAACACGAACTAACTGAAATGGTGAATCTGGAAAATACGGCGGAGGGCGTTCATCAGGTGCTGGAGACCGGAGTTGGCACGGTGGTGGTCAAACAGGGCAGGCAGGGAGCGGTGGCGGGGCAGCGGGACCGGCAGGATCTGCTGAAGGTCGCCGGGTTTCCCAGAGATGCCGATCTCACCGTCGGAGCCGGGGATGCCTTCAATGCCGGCGTGCTCCTCGGAACGCATCAGGGCCGGGATCTCGGTGAGTCAGCGCAGTTCGCCAATGCCCTGGCGGCACTGGTGGTCGCCTCCGGCCGGGGCGTGCTGGGATGTCCTTCCTTCGATGAGATCACACAAATGATGAACTCTGAGTCAGAAACCTAGCTGCTGACTGCGTCTTGTACTGAGTAGCTCTCGGGGGCTGCATCTGTCCATTCCATGGCTGCAAATGCGGGAATTCCCGATAAATATGATACATATCAACTTATCTGTCGAATATCGGAGTTAAAATGCCGTATTTTACGCTTAAAATGCCACATTTGAAGCTCAAAATAACATATTCGAAGCCTTGAATGTCACACTGTGAATTGGGGATGGACGGCAGAGAGAAACACCGGGGTTACTAAGTGATGCATCTTCCGGACATGATCGAACATCACGCATCCTTGGATTCTGAAGTGCCAATTGACCGAATGCATGAGTATATTGTTGGTCGATATTGGATAGTTCGATAAAAATGATATCTCCTGAGATGCATTCCTGAAACTAAGATTGTGAATACAAGGCAGTATATACACAATGTTGGTCCCGACTTCCATGAATTATATATGAGACCACTATATCCCGAGAGGGATCCCGGTGGGAGAAACCACTGCCTGCCCCGACACGTCGGGGAATGAACACAGCCTGTCCCGATTTGTCGGGGAATTATCACGAATGACTTGAAAACAATAAGAAGTTCATATGACTATTCAATCTGTTCAGGAACATCAACGGCAAGGAAGCCGCACGGGAAACTTTCCGGGCGTGGGGCCCCTCTTCATGTGCTGGAGAGATGGTCCACCTGGGGGAGCATGTCGACACTGTACTGAGTTATCTTAATAATCATAAATTGAAATTTCTTCCAGGTACTTTTTAGAATGGGCTCACATATTAAACACAAGTACCGTATCTTTTTTGGAATAAAGGAGAGTATAATACATTTTTTTCTTTGCGTTCTTCGCGGCCTTGGTGCCCTCTGCGTGAAATAATTTTTGTTGAAGAGGGAGAATAACCCATGAAAGTTGCACGGACAGTCCGGGGTGATATCCCGGTGGAGCAGCTCGGGATCTGCTATCCGCACGAGCATGTACTGGGTGGTCCGCCCGAACCGCTTGATGACCAGGATCTCGTGCTGGACAGCGAGGAGGCAGCCTGCCGGGAACTGGCCTGGTTCCGGGAGGCGGGCGGCCGATCCCTGGTGGAGATGTCTCCGCCGGACTACCGCCGGGATCCGGAGGGGCTGCGCCGGATATCCGAGGCCACCAACGTGCATATCATCTGCACCACCGGCTATCACAAAGATATTTTCTCCGCACCCTATGTGGCAGACCGATCCGTGGAAGAATTGACCGAACAGTTTATCCGGGAGATCACCGAAGGGATCGATGGCAGCAGTATCAAGGCGGGCGTGATTAAGGCCGGTACCATGAAAGATGACCTGAGTGCGAATGCCGAAAAGGTGCTTCGTGCCGCCGCCCGGGCCCAGCAGGCCACCGGAGCGCCGGTGTCCACCCACACCGATGCCGGGACCATGGGATTGGAACAGGTGGAGGTTTTAAAATCAGAAGGCGCGGATCTCAGCAGGGTGATCATCGGGCATCTGGATCGGAAGCTGAAGTGGGAGTATCATCAACAAATTGCCGGGACCGGGGTGACGCTCGGGTTTGACCAGATCAGCAAGGAGAAGTACTACCCCGACCGGAAGCGGATCGAATTCATCCTCCGGCTGGCAGCGGAGGGCTACGGAAAGCAGATCACGTTCTCCGGGGATCTGGCCCGGAAATCCTACTGGCCGGGGTACGGCACAGGCGGCGGCCCGGGATTAACCTATATCCTGTGGCGGTTCGTGCCGTGGCTCCGGGAGGAAGGACTGGCGGAAGGGATCATTCAGGATATCCTGATAAATACGCCTGCTCGCATCTTTGGAATAGAGACGGATTCATCACCGAATAAATAACATGACTACAGTAAGGGGAAAAGAAGATGGCAAGAAATGTATCTGTCCTGTTCGCTGCAGGAATTATCTTGGTCGCCATAATCGCTTGTGGAAATCAGAGCGACGAAGCCGCACCGAATACCCTGAATTCTGAGGAGAAGGCCGAAGGATGGGAATTATTATTTGACGGGGAAAATCTGGAGGGTTTCCATGCCCTGCCCGGGGGGCAGTGGGAGGTCCGGGATGGAATGATTATCGGCACCAGTCCCGCCAGCGAGCAGCGGCACGGGCTGCTGGTGACCGACAGAGAATACGATGATTTTACCCTGCGATTGCAGTACAAGGCCCTGGAAGGCAACAGTGGTGTCTATTTCCGGGCGGAAGAGGTAGAGGAAGCCGTCGGTGTCCACGGATTCCAGGCCGAGGTGGATGCCGACGGCCAGAGCGTGGGCGGCTTGTACGAAACCGGTGGACGCCAGTGGGTGGTGCAGCCCGACCAGTCTGACGTTGAACAATTCTACAAACCAGATCAGTGGAATGACATGACCATCCGGGCGGACGGCGGGGATATCGTCGTGCATGTGAACGGTGTGAAGACCGCCGAGCTGCAGGATGATCCCGGCCGCAAGCAAGGGCACATCGCACTGCAGCTGCACGGTGGCATGGAAATGCAGGTGCTGTATAAGAACCTGAAGATTCTGGAAGGTTCCGGAGAATAAAAGAATCAGGGCAGCGCATCACCACTCCCGGGCATCCATACGATGTAAGATTTCCCGGCTGTACCGGTCCATCTGTGAGGGCTGACGCGGGAATGCCGTAATAGTGCTGCGAAGCTGCCTCGATTCCATAGATAACCGGGCCCCATTCTACCACATTCAGATAGAGCTCCAGAATACGATCCTTGGGAAGTATGTGTTCGGTGAGGGGCGCCAGTGTGAGTTCAAACCCCTTGCGAATAGCATTGGAGTGGGTCGTAAAGAACAGGTTTTTCACCAGCTGCTGCGTGATGGTGGATGCGCCCCGCAGGTTCTCCGGGCGCTCCATGGTTTCTCTGACCACGATCTCCACTTCCCGCCAGTCGATCCCGCCGTGCTGATAAAAGCGCCCGTCTTCCGCAGCAATCACGGCGTGGAGGAGGTGGGGTGAGATGTTTTTCAGGGGAATGAACCGGTGCCTGGGAGCAACGGGTTCTTCCCGGATGAAGGCCTCGATGCGGCGTTGAATCTGCACGGTGGTGTACATTGGAGGACCGGATTGGAGATACAAGAGCACCGCCAGGCAGTACAGGTGGAACAGAATAATCAGACCTATAATCCGGAGAATAATGCGACGGATGGTTCGGATTTTTAGCAGTGGTAACATGGACCAATTAAAGGAACCACGAATTTCACGAATGAGCACGAATTAATACATTCAAGTAGTTTAAAGATAATAGCACATCCCATAGAAGGGATCCCATTGGGACAGATTGACACAGTAAAAACAGATGACCGCGAATCAAGTGTAAGATATCCCCTTATCAACGCATATGTGATTGCGATAAAATCTGATGATTATATCGACCGGAGAGTGGTGAACTTAATCTCGCCGGAGTACCTGGTAATTGGGCCGGGAATTTGGGATTGCACATGGTGGGAGAAACACGTAACATAGAAGCACAATTTGAGAGCAGTTTATTACATCTGAACGAATTCTGAATTAAAAAGTCGGCCTGTCAGTTCTTGCATGTGGAGCCTCTTCTTTTCAGGGGACTGGCTCCGGAAACTGTATGGGCTCTCGTTTGGTCGCTGATGTTAATGTATATTCCGGAGGGATCACTATGAAGAAGGCTATTGTCCTATCGATACTTCTGCTGTTTGTGTTGTCACTTGCATCGGTTCAGGGACAGACTATTTCCAGGGATCAGATTATCTATTATACCAAAGAATGGCAGGGTGAGCGCTTCCCGGATGGCCGGCCCAGAGTACCGGATGATATTCTGGAGCGTATGAAAAATGTGTCCATTGAACAGGCCTGGGGTGTCCTGCGGGGTGAGGGATATCATAATCAATTTGCCGGCGACTGGAAGATGATTCATGAGGACGTACCGGTGATTGGCCGGGCTCTGACTGCCGAGTATATGCCCTCACGTCCCGAACTTCAGCAGCGGTTGCTGGACGACGGACATGCGGAGGGACATGTGGGCCCCATGAATTCCTGGCCCATCGATATGCTGCAGCAGGGTGACGTCTACGTGGCGGATCTGTTCGGTAAGGTGAAAGACGGGACGCTGATCGGCGATAACCTGGGGAATTCCATCCATGCGAACTCCGGGAACGGGGTGGTCTTCGACGGCGGACTCCGGGATCTGGGCGGCCTGGAAGAAATCGAGGGATTCAATGCGTTTGTGCGGGGCTGGCATCCTTCCTATCTCACGGGAACCATGCTTATGGGGATCAACGTGCCGATCCGAATCGGGGAAGCCACGGTCCTTCCGGGGGATGTGGTGCTGGCGAAGCGGGAAGGGGTGGTTTTTATTCCGGCACACCTTGCTGAAAAGGTGGTGCAGACTGCCGAAATCGTGATGCTCCGGGATCAGTTCGGTCATGAAATGCTGCGCAAAGGGGTGTACACGCCGGGCCAGATCGACACCCGGTGGACCGGGGAGATTGAAAAGCACTTCTCGCAGTGGCTGCAGGAGAACAAACAGGACCTGCCGGTGCCGGAAGAACGGGTGGAGGAACTCCTGGAAAACCGGAGCTGGTAGGGTCCTGCATCGAAGCGAAACACAAAGTTGTAATCATCAACTCAGGAGGCTCATGATATGCATGATAAACCGAAAAAGGATGACGGTGTGCAGAAAGGACGTCGAAATTTTTTAAAGCAGGCGGCGCTGGGTGGGTTAAGTCTTGGCTTTCTGACTGCCGCACCGATCGAAAAGCAGGTCGCCTATGCTACGCAGAATGTCAATCGCAATTCCAGCCCGTCTGACCTAAAGATCACCGATTTGCGGGTGGCGGAAATAGAGGATGCACCCATGCGGGTGCCGATTATCCGGGTTGATACCAACCAGGGGATTTCCGGATACGGTGAAGTCAGAGACGGCGCCAGCAAACGGTACGCCCTGTTTCTGAAGAGCCGCATCCTGGGAGAGAACCCTTGCAATGTAGAGCGGATTTTCAAGAGGATAAAGCAGTTCGGTCACCACGGTCGCCAGGGCGGCGGGGTCTCTGCTGTGGAGATGGCTCTCTGGGATCTCACCGGGAAGGCGTATGGCGTGCCGGTGTACCAGCTGCTGGGCGGGAAATACCGGGATCGCGTCCGGCTGTATACCGACACCACCCAGTCGAATGATCCGGACGTGTACGCAAAGCGGTTACAAGGGCGATTGGATAAAGGGTTCACCTATCTGAAGATGGATCTGGGGATTGGCCTGATTCGTGATGTGGAAGGGGCGCTGACCAAACCGCTGAACTTTGAATGGGATAAATACGCCTGGATGGAGCATCCCTTTACCCAGATCCAGATCACCGAGAAGGGGTTGGAACTGATGACGGAGTATGTGGCCCGGGTCCGGGAGGTCATCGGGTACGAAGTGCCCCTGGCGGCGGATCACTTCGGACATATCGGCGTGAATACCTGTATCCGGCTGGGAAGAGCGCTCGAACCGTATCAGATGGCATTTCTGGAGGATATGGTGCCCTGGAAATACACGGACATGTGGAAGGAAATCACCCGGGCTATCAACATCCCGACCTTGACCGGTGAGGACATCTACCTGAAAGAGGAATTCATCAAACTCATTGACGAGCGGGCGGTGGATATGATTCACCCGGATCTGGCGACAGCCGGTGGCATCCTGGAGACCAAGACCATTGGTGATTATGCCGAGGAACACGGAGTGGCTATGGCTATGCACTTCGCCGGGACGCCTTTTTCGTTCATGGCCAATGTCCATTGTGCGGCCGCCACCCAGAATTTTGTGGCGCTGGAGCACCATTCGGTGGAAGTTCCCTGGTGGGAAGCTCTTGTGACCGGCCTTGAAAAGCCGTTGAACAGGAACGGGTTTGCACACGTCCCGGAAGCGCCGGGATTGGGCGTGGAGCCGAATCCCGAGGTGATCAAGGAACATCTGGTGGAGGGGGAAGGCTACTTCGAACCCACTCCGGAGTGGGATGAAGTGCGGTCCTGGGACCGGTTGTGGAGTTAACATCAGAATCGGAATAGGGGAAACTCGTATGAAAGATCTTGTGAGAAGGTGGACACCTTGGGTTGCCTTGTTTGCCCTCGCCGTGATGTGGGCATGCGCCGGGCCCCAATCGGAGCGGGTGCCCATCGCAGATGAGATGGGAACCTTCCTGAAAGATCAGATGCTCCGGAAGTGGTATCCGCTGGTGGTGGACAGTCTGCACGGAGGATATCTGAGTGATTTTAACTATCGCTGGGAGCCGGATGGACCGCAGAATAAGATGATAGTCACCCAGGCCAGGCACATCTGGACGGCGTCCAGGGCAGCGGAATTCACAGAGGAGGAGTCCGGGTATGTGCCAATTGCTGCTCACGGCGCGACCTTCTTACGGGAGGTGATGTGGGATGAACAGTACGGCGGGTTCTATAATCTTGTCACAAGGGAAGGGGTTCTGCTTTCCCAGGACGAAAGGGAAATTATTAAACGCGCGTACGGCAATGCCTTCGCCATCTATGGATTAGCGGCCTATTATCGGGTCTCCGGAAATGAGCAGGCACTTCAGCTGGCGAAAGACGCTTTTCTCTGGCTGGAAGAGCACAGCCATGATCCGGAATATTGGGGCTATTTTCAGTTTATGACCAGAGATGGGACCCCATTCACGTCCGGTTACCAGGGAACGCCGCCCAAAGATCAGAACAGTTCCATCCATCTGCTGGAGGCGTTCACCGAATTATACCAGGTCTGGGAGGACGACCTGTTGCGTGAGAGGTTGCAGGAAATGCTGTTGCTCATCAGGGATACCATGGTTCATCCCAGGGGATATCTCCAGCTGTTTTTCCGGCGGGATCTCACCCCGGTTTCGTACCGGGATTCTTCGGCGGCAGTTCGTGAGGAGCATTATAATCTGGATCACGTCTCGTTCGGCCACGACGTGGAGACGGCCTACCTGATGCTGGAAGCGTCCCACGTATTGGGACTGGAAAACGATTCCACGACCTTGCGCATCGCCAAAAAAATGGTGGATCATTCGCTGCGCAACGGTTGGCACGAATCAGTCGGCGGTTTCTATGATATGGGCTACTATCTGCCGGGCGACGATATTCTTACCATCATTGAAGCCACCAAAAACTGGTGGGCGCAGGCGGAGGGTTTGAACAGCCTGCTGTTGATGGCTGATCTTTTTCCGGAGGATCCGATGCGATATTTCGATAAATTTCAAACCCAGTGGAATTATGTGAACCAGTTTTTGCTGGATCACGAATACGGGGGATGGTATGCCGGCGGCATCGACAAGCAGCCGGAAATAAAGCGCGCCGGTAAGAGCCATATCTGGAAAGGGGCCTATCATACGGTGCGGTCTCTTGTGAATTGTATTCAAAGACTACGAGAGAATGTCGAAGGAGCGGTGGAATACGAATAGTTGGTTTCCCTGCAACCCTCCGCCCCCGGGTACATAGGTACATATGTACATAAGTGGAAGAGGTCAGAAGAGATTATGCCGCTAAATGAGTGCTGAATTTTTTAACTCTGGAGCAACGCTTCCAATACCTATGTACCTATGCACCGGGTGGTGTGGAGCGGGGCTATCTTTTTTCCCTGTGTCATCTGCCTGCTATTCTTCTTAATTTTATGAGCAATCGATTAAAATTGAATGGATGATATAACAGATGATAACGGCATTTCGAAACGCAACGGTCTTCACGCCATTTCGTAAAATTGATGGCGCCACGGTCATTGTCCAGGGAGAGCAAATTGCCGAACTGGGCCGCAGCGAGGACATCCGGATCCCGGAGGATGCGGACATATTCGATCTCGAGGGATATATGATGGCTCCGAGTTTTATTGATTTACACGTGCACGGGGCGGTCGGGATTGATTATACTGAGGCGGAGGAAGAGGATATGCGGAAGATTTCGGATTTTATGTTGAGCAGAGGCGTCACCGGAGTTCTGGCGACGGTATACCCCAAGCCGAAGCGGGAGTTAATCAGAGACGTCCGCCGGATTACCGAGTACATCCGCCAGCATCCCCGTCACAACGTGATCCGGGGGATTCATCTGGAGGGACCGTTCCTGAATCGCGAGATGCATGGAGCCATTAATCCCGATTACATCTGGGACCCCTCCCGGGAGGATTGGGCGGATCTCAGAGATGCGGGCAGAGATTATGTGCGCCTGATGACCATAGCGCCGGAAATTCCCGGTGCGGTTGAAGTCATCCGGGATGCGGCCCGTCATGGAATTGTTTCTTCTATCGGCCACTCCAAAGCGGGATATGAGGATATCCGGGTGGCCATAGATAACGGGGCGGCCCAGGTGACCCATATTTTTAATGCTATGGCGCCATTCCATCATCGAAATCCGGGAGTGTTAACAGCAGCGTTCCTGCACGGCGAGTTAAAGGTGCAGTTGATTGCGGATGGTCTGCATGTGCATCCGGCCATTATCGAGATGCTGCTGAAACTGAAGGGACAGAACGGCATCATACTGATTTCGGATGCTATGGCCGCCAGCGGATATAAGGCAGGCAGCTATAGTTTCGGTGACCAGGAAGTCACAGTGGATGCCAGCGGCGCCCGGCTGGCAGACGGTACTATCGCCGGGAGTGTGGCCACCCTGGATATCGGAGTAAAAACACTGGTGGAACAGGCCGGCGCCCCTCCCACCCATGCGTTTCGTATGGCGTCGCTGAATCCGTCACGGGTACTGGGAACCGAACATCAGAAAGGGATCCTGGCTGTCGGCAAAGACGCCGACCTGGTGGTAATGAACCAGCAGTTCGAGGTGGTGATGACAATTTTGGGCGGGGAAATCACGTATAATCAGTTGTAGACTCTATAGAATTTACTCTCCATTGAAGTAATAATGGGTTCATCTGTCCCCGGACGAAAGATCGCTGGCAGGAATTCTGGTATCCGTTTATATAAACGGTTCTCCGGACAGGCGCCGCTTTGATCGGTATTCTCAGTGTTCGACATGTTTCCGCTTCCGAGTGTTCTGAGACATCACGAGAGGAGAATGTTGTTCCTGGTGATGCGGATGGAGTCCGGAGCCTGCCTGGTAATTTAATGTCAACAGAACATCCTGACAGAATCGGTTCTGACGCATTTTCTCCGCATATCTGTCGGATCATTCGGTCATGTTGTCCGAATAAACATCTCTTCGAGGAATATCACTGTGCTGGCACGATGGTTGTACCAAGAAAATAGAGCTACAGAATCTGAATCCGAAGGCAAGGAGGGAAGTTTGTGAGTGACATGTATGATAAGATGAAGGAAATGAATATAGACCAGATGTATCAAGAAGGTGAATCTCCTGTCCTGCCCATTCTTCCGCTGCGCAATACGGTGGTATATCCGGAGCAGGGGCTGCAAATCCAGGTGGGGACGAAAAAATCTCTGGAATTAATCGAGGCGTTGCCGGAGGAAAACAAATTTATTGGCGTCGTTGCCCTCAAGGAGAATCAAGAGGGCGAACCGGCACTGGATGATATGTTTGATTTCGGGACGCTGGCTCAGGTATTAAAGGTGTTCGAGCTGTCAGACGGCAGCAAAAGCATAGTGGTCAAGGGTATTCAGCGCATGAAGGTCACCAGTTGGGCGTCTGAGGAGCCCTATTTCAGTGGTCAGGTGCAGCTGGTGGATGAGCATTACGATCCCGGTGATATGGAGGTCGATGCATTTCAGGAAAATATACAGAATGTCTTTCGGGAACTGGTGGAGCTGGCACCTTATCTGAGTTCGGATCAGCAGAACGTGATTTCCAATATCCGGCATCCCGGTCGATTGAGTGACCTGACCGTGGCGACTCTGCCTATCAGGAATGCGAAAAAGCAAGAAATCCTGGCTGAATTGAATATAAAAGAGCGATTGAAGAAGACTGCCCACATTCTGTATGAAGAACGCCAGCGACTGCAGGTGGGCCAGGAAATTCAATCCGAAGCCCAGGATAAGATGTCGAAAACACAGCGGGAATATTACCTCCGTGAGCAGATGAAGGCGATTAAGAAGGAACTCGGAGAAGGCGATGAATCGCAGGAAATCCAGGAGTTCCGCCGGAAAATCGATGAACAGGATATGCCGGAGGACGCCCGGCAGGCGGCCGAAAAAGAACTGGACCGGCTGGAGAAGATCTCGCCCCAGTCGCCCGAATATACGGTGAGCCGGACCTATCTGGACTGGCTGACTTCAGTCCCCTGGAACCAATCCAGTGATGATTTAATGGACGTGCAGCGGGCCAAGGAGATCTTGGACCGGGATCATTACGGACTAAATGAGGTCAAAACCCGGGTGCTGGAATATCTGGCGGTACGGCAGCTGAAGCGGGAAAAAGAGCAGGATGCCTCCATGAAGGGCCCGATCCTGTGCTTTATCGGCCCGCCCGGGGTGGGGAAAACCTCGATTGGGCAGTCGATTGCCGAGGCCATGAACCGGGAGTTCATTCGCCTGTCGCTGGGTGGCGTGAGAGACGAAGCCGAAATCCGCGGACACCGCAGAACCTATATCGGTTCACTGCCCGGCCGCATCATCCAGGAAATTGAAAAGGCGGGCACCAACAATCCGGTGTTTATGCTGGATGAAATCGATAAGTTAAGTGCCAGCTTTCGCGGTGATCCCGCGTCTGCACTGCTGGAAGTGCTGGATCCGGAGCAGAATGATACGTTCAGCGATCACTACTTGGAGGTGCCCTTCGACTTGAGCAAAGTCATGTTTATCGCCACCGGAAACTACAGTGATCCCATACCGCCGGCTTTGAAGGATCGGATGGAGATCATCGAGTTTCCGGGCTACATCGAGCAGGAGAAGCTGCACATCGCAAAGCGGTATCTGATTCCGAAACAGCAAAAGGAACACGGTCTGGAAGCGGAAGAGATTGCGTTCACTGATGATGCGGTGCGTGAACTGATGCGTCATTACACGCGCGAATCAGGCGTCAGAAACCTGGAACGTGAAATCGCAAATGTCTTCCGGAAGGTTGCCAGAGAAGTGGTGGAAACCGGGGAGGCACCCGCATCGATCCGGAAAGAGGACATCAGAAATTATCTGGGACCACAAAAGCACTTCAGTGAAGTCGCTGAGCGAATGACCAAACCTGGTATTGCCATGGGGCTGGCCTGGACACCTGCCGGCGGTGATATTCTGTTTGTCGAGGCCACCATGATGCAGGGCGAAGGCAAGTTAAAGCTGACCGGTCAACTCGGTGATGTCATGAAGGAGTCTGCTGAAGCGGCAATCAGCTATGTGCGTTCCCGGGGGGAAGACTGGGACATTGATGTGGAAACCTTTGAACAGAAAGATGTGCACATCCACGTACCGAAGGGGGCCATTCAGAAAGACGGTCCCTCGGCCGGGATAACAATTTTTGCCGCGATCGTGTCATTGTTCACCGGCCGTATGGTCAAGGATCATCTGAGCATGACCGGTGAGCTGACCCTCCGCGGGAATGTCCTGCCGGTCGGCGGCATCAAGGAAAAAGTGGTTGCCGCACACCGCAGTGGGCTGGATACGGTCATTCTTCCTGAGAAGAACAAGAAAGATCTGGAGGAGATCCCTGACCAGATCAAAGAGGATATCACATTTCAGTTCGTCAAAGAGATGGTGGAAGTGGTAGATCTGGCACTGGAGCCACAACAACACGGGAAACAAGCGGCATAAGCCACCAAACGTAAGATTACCAGTAAAAATGGCGAGGCCGGCCCTCGCCATTTCTACTTTATTCCGCATACTGGAGACAGCACTCGACTTTTATCCCAGGAGGAAGATTCTGCTGTCTCTTCCGGCAACACCTCTGTCTATCCCTTGATGGCAGTCCCTTCCTCAAGAAACTGAGGATCGATGGTAATTCCGAATCCGGGGCCCGAGGGAACCCTGATGTGACTATCACTCACCCGCAGGTCCGACGAGTCACAGGTGAAGGGAAGAATTCTGTTCGGCCCTTTATATTCCTGGTATTCGCCGATGTTGGAGGTGCAAGATGCGAAGTGCATCATCTGGAGGTAGCCCAACCCATTCCCGGAGATATGCAGTATCACGGGCAGATTTGCGACGTCGGCCATTCGGGCCACTCTCGTGGCGCGTACATATCCGCCGAAATAATGGAGATCCGGTTGAACCACCTGGATGGCTTTGTGATGAATTAACCACCGAAAGGCATGGAGACTGCTTTCCTGCTCCCCTCCGGCAATACGGATTTGCAGTGTGTCCGCAATTTGTCTGGTTTCCTCGTAATGATCAAAAGGGCACGGCTCTTCGAAGAAATTGATATTGTGGTCCTCCAGCACCCGGCCGAGTTCCACGGATGCCGGCACATCAAAGGAACCATTGGCATCGCTGTAGATCGTCATCTCTTCGCCAAAAGTCTTTCGCGCCAGCGGGATCAGAGCTTTATCCCGGGCCATAGTCTCCTCGGTATAGTACATCCGGGCCCCCAGTTTGAATTTGACGGCCTGCGTGTCCGTCTCATCAACCATCTGCACCATGCGTTGTATCGTCTCCTCAGCAGAATATCCGCGGCTGTTGGTGGCCCGGTACACCGGGATTTCTTCCCGGACGACCCCTCCCAACACCTCACCAATGGATTTTCCGGCCACCTGTCCCAAAAGATCCAGGACAGCCATCTCCGCCGCGGCGACGGAAATCCAGAAGGGGAGGCCCTGGAGCTTATAATTGCTGTTGTATAGGTACACGCCTCCGATTAAGTTGTCCAGTTTTCGGGCATCTTTGCCGATAAAATACGGAGCCACCCGTTCGAGGAAAATGGGGTAACAGAAACTCATCCGGGCGCTGTTGGCCACACCGATGCCCATGGCGCCCCCACGCGAGCGCACCCGCACCAGGTACTCCCCCTGGTTGGTGATAAGCTCCATGGAATCAATCGTGACAGGTGATGGGATGAGATCCGGTGACACCACTGTCTGGTGCAATGCGGCATCCAGTGCTTCCAGAGATGGTGCTGCAGCGGCCCGGTTTGGTGCTGGTTGAGAAAGAAGCGCGAACGCCCCGCTGTATGCTCCCAACTGAAGGAATCGGCGGCGATTAATAGCCATAGTCTTCTCCCTGTTGATTGCTGTCCGGACAGATTACGTAACGACAGAATATATCCAATTTCTCACCGGATGTACATGGTGAAAATCCAGATCCTGGTTGATCGCTCGCAGGTGTCTGTCATCAGATTGTTGTTCCGGTGCACAAGCAGGGAGCGTTTTTCTTCCCTGATAGCTAAATAATTCGGCCTGAGGATTGTACTGCTGGCGAATCGGAACAGATTTATTTTTCCTGGTCGGAGTCGTCTTGAAAATCAAGGGCCACCGAATTAATGCAATACCGCAGGCCGGTCGGTTCCGGACCATCATTGAACACGTGACCCAGGTGGGAGCCACACTTACCACATACCACCTCGGTGCGCCGCATGAAGAGAGAATTGTCCGCTCTGGTTACCACGGCATCGGAATTGAGCATATCATAAAAACTCGGCCAGCCCGTGCCCGACTTGAACTTGGTATCCGAATCAAAGAGCGGATGGCTACAGGCTGCGCAGACGAATATGCCATCGCTGTTAAAATCTACATATTTTCCGGTAAAGGGACGCTCAGTACCTTTATCCCGTAAAACATGATACGCGTCTTCCGTCAGGATGGCTTTCCATTCCTGCTCGGATTTCTCTATTTCGCAGGTCATTGCTGATTGTTCCTCCTTCATGGTGCGCTGGGCCGGTGGTTCATCCAGAGCAAAACAGGATTGCAGAATGAACCCGGTCGTCAGGACAATACCCACCAGCAGAAAAGTTCTCGTTTTCATGTCTCTCACCATTTCTCTTCTTATTTCTGCTCTTTTGACTTATTCTTACTAAATATTATCCGTATTTGTTCGATAAGAAATGTGATGTGATACAAATGTTATAATTCCGGAGACAAGACCATCTCAAAGAGAGTGTGCAATACGCTCAGAGATAGTGGGGACAAGGCGCTTAGGAGCTTTGGGGCCCCGAAGATGATGGAACACTGCTTGCTAGTCCGGAAGAACAGGGCTAAAGTTAATCCACATCACAGCATAATTTGAAATTTTGCGGATATTAAAACAAAAGGACAATGACTAGATCGGATGGAGGATTGTGATGTTTCGTCAGGGAAAACTCCTGGTTTTTTTTACGGTGATGTTGTGCGTCACTCTCCCGATGTATTCACAACAAGAGTTTCAAGAATGGTTGCAGCAGATGCAGGCCTCATTTTCAGAATACAAGGACAGGCGGGATAAGGCATTCACGCAATTCTTACAGAAGGATTGGGAAGAATTTCAGGCAATGCAGGGAATGGTGCGGGATCCCAATCCGAAGCCGGAAGAGGTACCCCGGGCGGAGACAGAAGATCTCGAACCGCCGGAAGAAGAAGGAATTCCAAAGATTACGGAGATTGAGATCCCACAACCAGAGCCGGAACCGGAAGTGGAGCCGGAGGCGGAAATTATCCGGGAAGGCACCCCACTTCAGATTGATTTTTACGGAACCGGATTACAGTTCTCCTATGATGAGGCCATACGTGGCGGGGTGGGCACGCCAGTGGATAATAAGGAAATCAGTGCGTACTGGGAAAAATCAGGTAAATCGGACTATGAACCGTTGCTGAAGCAGCTGCAATCCTGCCGGGAGCAACTGGGCCTGAATGATTGGGGCTATGCAGTGCTTCTGTATCAGGTGGGCCGATCCATTTATCCGGACTCCCCGAATACCAGCGTGCTCTTCACCTGGTTCAACCTGCTCAAATCGGATTATAATGCACAAGTCGGCTATGGGGGCCGCCGGGTGTATCTGCTGCTCCCTTCCAGGAATGCCGTGTTCGATGTCCCGTTTCTTACTCTGAACAACCGGAAATACTTTATCATCCCGTTAGATGGCCAGAAGCAGCACATTTCCGGGATCACGACCTATAAAGGTGATTATCCGGGCACAGACCGGGTCATGGATTTTGCTATCCGGCAATCCCCTGTGGTGAAGGATACTTTTGCCAGTAAAACGTTTCACTTTCTGTACCGCGATTCCAGCTATACACTGCCGGTGAAAATTAACAGAAACGTTGTGGATTTCTATTCCGTGTACCCCCAGACCGACATTCCAATCTATTTCGGAGCGAGGGTCTCGGATGCCACCAATGGAGAGATTATTACGGCGCTGAAACGGATTATTGAGGAAAAATCGGAGACCGAAGCGGTCAATATCCTGCTCCGGTTTGTCCAGACTGCTTTCGACTATCAGACGGATCAAAATCAATTCGGTACGGAGAATTATCTTTTTCCGGAGGAAACTCTTTATTATCCGGCTTCCGACTGCGAGGATCGGTCGGCGCTCTTCGCATATCTGGTGCGACAACTGTTGGGACTGGAAGTGGTCGGGCTGGATTATCCGGGGCATATTGCCACCGCAATCAAATTCAGCACGGATGTGGGCCGGAGCTCTGTGACGCACCGGGGAGAGACGTATACGATATGCGACCCGACATATATCAACGCAGAATATGGTATGGTGATGCCGTCGGCGAAAAATAAAAAAGTGAGTATTTTCCAGATCCCGTAGTCTGCCGGTTCTGAGTCCGGTGAATTCCCGGAATAGCTGACAGGCGTCGCTGCTTTCCGGTTTTACCGGAGATTAAATGCTCAACCCACGCATGACGTTCACACTGTCTTGCAGAGTGCGCGGATCCAGTAAAACATTCACACAGGAGGGTTTCCCCGAATCAAGTGCTCGCTGGATTGCCGGTGCGATCTGTTCCGGTGTCTCTACAAATTCACCGTGGCCGCCCAGCGATTCCACGACCTTGTCGTAGCGGCTGGGGGCCAGGTCAGTCGCTGTGGAGGCATCCTCTCCCATGATGGCGATCTGGGGATTGCGGATCTGGCCCCAACCGGCATCATTCCCGACTACTGAAATGATCGGGAGGTCAAATCGCACTGCTGTGTCAAATTCGAATCCGTTCAGTCCGAATGCCCCGTCTCCGTGCAGGATAAACACCCGTTTCTCAGGAGGGATCAGCTGGGCGGCAATGGCAAACGAAGGTCCTACACCCAGACAGCCGAACGGGCCGGGGTCCATCCATTGTCCGGGCCGATTCAAAGGAATCATTTTTGACCCGACTGCCACAATATCCCCTCCGTCTCCGATGATCAGGGTATCTTCATCAATGAAGTTCGCCAGGGCAGCGCAGAGGCGATGATGGGTAATCGGTCTGGCATCTGATGTCCCTGTTGACCGGTAGTTCTCCTGTGTTGCGTGTTCCTTCTCCCGAATCTCCCTGTTCCATGATCCCAGGTCAGGATGCCCATGCTCCTGGAGGAAAGCAGTGAGATAGTCAAACGTATGACGCAAATTGCCTACTACTCCCAGACGGATTTTTCGATTATTGCCAATATGATGACCATTATTATCCATCATAACCACGGGGGCATCGTTATCGAATTGGCCGAATCGGAGGCGAAAATCCAGTGGCGTGCCGGCAATCAGAATCAGGTCGGCATTCCGGAAGGCATATTTTCTGGTATGCTGATAAAAATTGGGATGATCAAAAGGCAAGGTACCCCGGGCCATTCCATTGAGAAAAACCGGGATGTTTGTATCGGAAGCCCAGGTCAGCAAAGCCGATTCTGCTTCATCCCACCAGATATTACTGCCCGCCAGCAGGACAGGTCGGTGCGCCTCACGAACCAGTACTCCCAACTCGTCAAGTATCTGATTTGATGCTTCAGGTTGCCCTTCGGTAAAAAACGGACTATACGTAATCACATCCTTCGGAGGGAGCATTTCCATCAGCACGTCGATGGGAATTTGGAGGAATACCGGTCCGGTGGGAGGAGTGAGCGCATGCCGAATCGCTGTTTGTGTATATTCTGCAATTCTGGCCGGATTGGTGACTGTACCGGCCCATTTGGTTATGGGGCGCACGGCGTCGAGTTGATTCATCTCCTGAAGCGCCCCCCGATCCCATGCCTCATACGGCGCCATCCCGGCCAGAACGAGCACCGGTGAATTGGCATAGTAGGCGTTGGTGATCCCGGTGATGGCATCCGTAACGCCCGGTCCGGCTGTGACAATTGCGACCCCCGGATTTCGGGTGAGTCTGGCAGAGGCATCGGCGGCATGCAGGGCAGCCTGCTCGTGGCGATGATCAATCACCTGGATCCCTTCCGATTCACATGCCAGGTAAATCGGAGCGATATGTCCGCCACACAGGGTGAAAACGTGGCGCACCCCCACAGCTTTCAGAAGCGGAGCGATCTGTTGTCCACCATGAATTTTCGAGGAGAATTTTACATGATATTGAATCACTTTTCGTGTGAGTTTTTGCTTAAGTGTCATAGAAAACTCCCGATATTTCTAGTAAGATTTCTATCGAATGGAAATACAATATAGGCCAATTATTTTTGGGTATTAAGCGATTTTGATAAATGCCTATTGATTTTTCGCAATTTCGAGAGTATGGTTAAGGAGGAATTTAATATCAATAGAACACATTGAGACCAATCTAAGATCACTTCCAATGAGTCTTATTATATGAGATAATCATACCATTTTAAATTAGTTATGAAAAGCCAGGGCGATGAGATTCAGGTAAACCTTATTGGATTATATTTACCGGGAGTCTGCCCCTGAAAAGATTTCAAAGAAGGAAATACCCCATGTCCGAGCAATTTGATTTTATCAGCGGAATTTACAATTACTGTGATTACGTGTGCGAGAAGTGCGCCTTTACTCAGCGCTGTTATCTTTATTGGTCGGAACATCATCCGGAAGAAGAAACCAATCCTCTGGAAATGGATATCGAGGATCTGGTAGATGATTATGAGGAATTCGAAGACGAGTTTGAAGAAGAGGCAGATTTCATTGCTGATTTTCGGAACACCGATGCGGAGCGGCGGACTCAGGAAATCATCGCGCCTTCAGTGCGAATAGTGGAGATCCTGGATCCGGTGATGGAAAAACTGGCAGAGCGAAAAGAGATACCTGCCAAAGCTCAAAATGCGATTTCGCTGGTGCTGGAAAATTACCTGCTTATCACCGTGAAATACTATCGGGCGGTACATCAGACGGACTTTAATGAGAATGCCGAGGTGGATCATATCGGCCTCTATAGTTACATGGATACTGAAAAGACACTCATGGCGCTCAAAGGGTTCAACTGGAACCTCCGGAATGGCCTGAATATGCTCTGCAAGTACTTTCCCGAGTATTTTGAGCTTTTTTCAGAGACCCTGGACCTGAGCCGTCTTATCGAAGAGCGGATTGATACCGATCTCCTGCCCGCCACCAGGTTGATATTGAAAAAACACTCTCATTCCCAGGGAGATGATGGGGCATAACCCTGTGGTCGAGTCCGGTATTTGTTGTATGACTCACTCAGGCGTTCGCTCCCGTTTTCGTGCTCCGGGCTGGCTGCACGCATTTTTCAGCTGTTTAATGAGTCTGTTTAGAAAACGCCTCGCCCCGAAGGGATGCTCCGAAGTCCCAGAAG
>CAYPST010000069.1:0-21588 GCA_964413425.1 uncultured bacterium | reverse complement strand
AGGGTCTATAAGGAATTGCCCCCTATTTTTGAGGTTTTGCTGTCAAACTTAAGCTTTATGCATGAATAATCGAGGTGAAAAATATAAAGTCAATATCCTTTATTCCAGAGATATGAAGTCTTACAGATATTACCGGTCTGGTAAACAGACTCGTTCTTCACATGTTATGAGCGATGGTTGAAACAGCCATCAGTCCGTATATTTTTCTGCGTCATTCCCCTGGCGTGGTTTACGCTCCGATTCATGGTCCGCCCGGGTGATCTCGTTCTGAATTTCCCGGGAAGCCTTCTGAAACTCACGAATTCCCCGCCCCAATCCCCGGGCTAATTCCGGGAGCTTCTTCGAACCGAATAATAACAGGACAATTAAGAAAATGATTAGCAGTTCGGATGGTCCCAATGATCCCATATACATCTCCTTTCAATACAACATTGTTTTCGGATTTATTCTTTAATTTTATATCCTGAGATATCCTGCATTTCCCTGTCAACAATCTCCGAATACATATAAATATATCTAAAATTTTAGCGAAGAAAATATCTTTATTTCATCATTCATCATAATCGTAACGGACAGGTTCCCCGCCGTACCGTTTGAACCGTATGGAATCAGAAAGGTGCCGGAATTATAACAGAACATCTCCTGTGAAGTCCCACAGAATAGTATGAGAGTGTTTAGAACACATGGGGGCCTGATACAAGGTGCTGAATCTGACTTATAGTTATTATGTATGAGTCTGTTTAGAAAACGCCTCGCCCCGACGAAACGGCATTTGAAATCCGCAATCCGATCAAGTCAATTCAGCTTTTTCGAAAATGTTCCCAGACCTGGTGGGAGTGTACTATTATTTCTCCCATCAAATAGAATCAGGTAATAGAATAGCTCCATTCCACCATCGCCTGATTTCTCATAATTATCATAATGAGAGACAGTCGAATCAATCATAGCAATCATACTACGCCAGCTATTGGATCCGGTATAAAGACTCTTCTGTTATCGCACCTATGAAGATGAGTGAACTGTCTGCTATAAAGCGTATGCGAACCGGCACTACCTGTAAAGCACCACTCACATCTCTGCTCTATTCATTTGGATTCTTCTCCGAAACTTGCCACGGCTTTGTCGACGGTTTCATAGCTGTCGAATGTACTGGTGAGTTCCATTTGATAGAAAAGGCTGTATATTTTCTTGGTAGCCCGGGCAATTTTCATCTCACCTCCGGCATTTTTAATAGAGGTGTATGACGCCAGTAATGCCCCCAAACCCGTACTGCTGAACCATTTTACCTTGCCCATATCTACCACAAGGCTTTTCTTCCCCTGCTCGATGAGATCTTTGACGTAGGGATGTAGATCGATGCTTTCCGGACCGTTCATCATTTTTCCGGAAAGCGTTAGAACCGTGATGCCATTTTGTTCACTCTCCTTAATCCTCTTTAGTATCCTCTCCCTTATTTATGGTTGATTTTGTTGTGATACGTTTTTTAAGGGTTATATAATTCGTTCGGTCTGACCGTCGTTCATATGTCACCTCGTCCATGAGCTTTTTCATCATGGCGATTCCTAACCCCCCCTGGCTGTAGACGGAGAAATCCTGATCCTGTTTAAACGGTCCCACATCAGCCATATCGAACTCATCACCCTGGTTGATGACTGTCGCCGTAAATACGTCAGAGTCGATTTCCAATGTTACATTAAAAACAGCCTCATCCGGATCTTGATCACTGTGATGAATTGCATTATGACATGCTTCCCCCACAGCCATGGCGATGATACCTGATTCAGGTTCGTCCACTTCCTGCTGTGTAATGACAAAATGGATAAGATCCAGTGTCCGCTCCAGGTCGTGCCTGCCACCTACTATTCTTATCTTATAGCAGTTCTTCGGAGACAAGAGTCCCGTTCCCTTCTCTTCTCAACCGGTGTTGGTAGACAATGTGTGTCAGCATTATTATTTATCGATAAGAAACAATGATTATGTTGTATATGGTAAAGAGAAGCGTTCCCTGTTTACTCCCTCTTCCCTTCGTATCCGTTTAGGTTATTCTCTGTGTGGAATGCCCTGAGAGCCCTGCCGTCTCTCATAGTCGGGGTTTTCCTTAAGTACAGTGATACTTCGCTGCACTCGTATCGCTCAACTTAGGATAGTATAAGTTGATTTAACGAATTCCCCGGCTCGAAAGATCCAGACAGGGGTCAAACCCCTTGCAGTCTCCAAAAAAAATCTATGGGATATAAGATACTCAGTCCTGCTGAACCGCTTATGTCAAGACAATTAACATAATTCCGGGAATCCTCAACCACTGAATTAATACTAAATTACGCGATTCCGAGCAGACTAATCAAGCGTTATCGATACATGCTATCGGATCCTGTTAAGTTTCTCTTTGAAGATCTGAACCTTAACTTGCAAATTCCCTGGGGCAAGCCTCAGGGAATTTGCAAGTTAAAAATTGAAATCTAGCGAATGAATGTCTTAACTTCCATTGATTCGATGTTATTTTTATGACAAATATTATTATCCTGGTTTCAAACTATGAATGTCAAAATTTGCCTGGATAAATATAATCGGACCCGCTTGCCTTTTCATATGAATAGTAGCGGTTTTTTAATTGAACTGCTTATAACTCCGGAGGCGTAATCATGGAATTCCAACAGTATTGGGATCTTATCTGGAATTGGATCCTGACCAGCGGATTACGGATCATTCTCATTCTGATTCTTGCGATCACTGCTTTTCGATTGTCACGTATTTTTTCCAAGCGGTTATTTCTTATGCTGCCAGTGTCCAGACAAACCGAGGAGTCTCAGAAACGTGCGGATACCCTGGGTTCAGTCGTCCGATATGTCATGAATTTTGCCATTCTTATTATTGTCCTCACCATGATTCTGGGTGAACTGGGAATAGAAATCGGCCCCATTTTAGCGGCAGCCGGTGTATTAGGATTGGCCATTGGTTTCGGCGCCCAGAGTCTGGTCAAGGATGTGCTTGGCGGATTTTTTATTTTATTGGAGGACCAGATCCGGGTCGGTGATGTGGTGCAAATTGCGGATAAAGCCGGTCTGGTCGAAAAAGTCACTCTGCGAGTGACAATTCTCCGGGATCTTGCCGGTAATGTCCACTATGTTCCAAATGGTGAAATTTCTGCGGTCACCAATATGACCAAGGAATATTCCCGGTATGTCTTCGAAATCGGGGTCGCTTATCGAGAAGATGTGGATGAAGTAATCCGGGTTATGCACGGGGTGGATGAAGAATTACGGAATGATCCCGATTACCAGGATGATGTTCTGGAACCTCTGGAAGTGTTGGGCCTTGATAAGTTCGGAGATTCTGCGATCATTCTTAAAGCCAGAACTACCACCAAGCCGATCAAACAGTGGCGGGTGGGTCGGGAGTTCAACAGACGGCTGAAAAAGAAATTTGATGAACTGGATATCGAAATTCCGTTTCCCCATCGTACAATTTACGTGGGGCAGGATAAGGATGGTACCTCTCCGCCCATGAATGTGGAGGTGAAAAATACGGCAACTGCAAACGGAAATGGGAAGCCAGATTAATTATTCTGTTTAATGCCAGAAACTTCAGGGGCTCCAGGCATTTAAGTTGTCCGGAATTAAAGGTGATTTACAGCAAGCTATAGGAAAATCCCACCGCCAGTGATTGTTTCAACTGACGTTTCCGCGAGATATCTTTGTCATAAAATATCTGGATGTTTAAGGAGACAATCAGATATTTTGAGACCTTGGCGGTGAAGGTGTTGTCCCAGTCCACATCAATTTCGTCAAATCGCTGAAGGTTCGAAAATAAGGACATTTTGGATGTAAATAGTAGATTATCGCGAAGTTGCAGGCTCACATCCGTCACCGTGTCTGCACCATATTCAATTTTTATCTTTTCGATGGTTTCTGTTTCCGGATCATCGGTATACGGTACAGGAAACCGGTTTGTTATAGTTTCCTTCAATGCGGCACCGAGGCGGACACGCATATTTTCCCTGGGAGAATAACCCACACCTGCACTCTGCGTAAAGTAGCCCGGGTCCATGAATCCCGAAATGGCTCGCCTAATTTCTTCCGTATATCTATATCCTTCGGCCAGCTGGGTCTGTCCCGATACCGCAACATACGGATTGACATAAACCCCCAGTTTCTGGATATAGAGACTTTCAAATTTGATAACATCAGACGCTTTCCGAGCCTGTCGATCTCCCACTTTCGTTTTGCCGAACGCGACTTTTCCGGAATTCGACCATTCAAAGGCCTTCTGTATATTGACAAACTTGAAAGGGACTTCCAGCTGCCAGGACCAGGAATCGTCTCCTCCCTGTTCCCAATTATCAAAGTTGTTGTCGGTAAAATTGAGATTCATCACCGACTGTTGTCTCCACCCGTACACCGGCTTTTTTGCCTCTTGACCAAATGAAATACCCCACAAAAGTCCCACACTAATCAATGCTCTAAGAAAATATTTCATCATCGCTGTCCATTTCTTCTCGTTTTGGAATTATAGATTCATTTTAGCATGTCAGCTAAGAAAAATATACCAGCCCTTCACATGATTATTCTCATCGAACATATCGCAACTCAAATCCGAGGAGCCCCTGCAGTGCAATCACCGGGGTCATCGCCCATCCATTGCTTACTGGAATTTTGCTGTATGCCGCAGAAATCTTGCCTTCCAGTACGCAATACGGAGATTGTGTACCTTTCCACACTTTACTGACCCCGGCTTGTACCACCGGACCGGATAAATAGTAGCCGGAACCTGACATCCCCCGGGGTTGTGAAAGTTTTTGTCGCCGAATCTCGTTCTCGGGATGGGTAACCACAATCCCGGTTCCAATATGATACCCCCACAAATCCCGACTCCGGACAAAATTCAAACAAAGAAGATTATAGCCATGGGACACCTCGAACCGTTGTATTTCCCCGGGACGATTCCGGAGCTCAATTTTCAGGTGCACGAATTCCGCTTCCCAGCCCATTTGTTTTCGTCTTTTTCCGAATTTCAACGAATAATATAACGGAAACCGGAGCGAGTGTGTTTCATAGTGTGCTTTTAACTGCAGATCCTGATGCCCTGATTGCTTAATAGTGAGAGGCGTTCGGGGACACCACGCACTTCCCAGCGACGCTGTGAAAATCCAGGCGATTCGATTATCTCTCCCTGCTGTTTCAGCTGGGAGCAGAACCGCGAATATAAGAAAGAATATGATGTACCGGAGAAATATCAACCGGATAATAATACTGTCTTTCCAGAGGAGACTTTCAAGCGGCATGTGATGCGCCCTGATTGAAATACGATGTGGTTTCCCCTGTTTTATGAAAGCTGGCAGCCAGTTATGAACAGGAAATCTCTCCGGCTGTTCGAACGATACAATCCATTAAATTTCATACAATTGGAATTTCTGACAACATCGATAATAATCTCGATTGTACGGATGGTAAGATACTTTAAGAAGAAAGTCAACAGGGCACCGGAAGGCTTGAGGGATACAGACGGAGGCTATTTCTTGAAATTGACCGGAATCTGTTTCTGCATTGTTTCCTTCGTCTTAGGCATGGTAATAGTGAGAATGCCATTGGTATATTCGGCCTGGATGTTATCGCCGTCAACATCACTGTCAAACCGAATCATCCGCTGGAACGTTCCGAAACGCCTTTCCCTGCATAAGGTATTGGCCTTTTCGTCTTGTTCTGTTCTCTTCTTTTCACCACTGAGCGTCAGTACATTGTCCTTAAAGGCCAGGTGAATATCCTCTTCCTGAATGCCCGGGAGTTCGGCCGTCAGTTCGTATTCTTTCTCATGTTCGGTGATATCAACAACCGGGCGCCAGACACTCACGTTGGAGACGTCGGATCCATCCCCCTCGGTTCTTCGTGACCCCATCAACTGGTTGAACAACCGATCGAAGTCATCCCATGCACTCATCAGTTCCCGGGTGGGGTTCCGTCTTGTCATCGCCATAGCTGCCTCCTTTCGATTTATCGGATTTAGAGTATGAGTTAGATCAGTGATACATTTCTTTCGAACAGTTCGTCATTTCCAGTTCTGTTTGTTATTCCGGTTACAATGGTTGTGCCAGTCTGATATTCCTGTAATATTGTCTGACCGGTTAGCGAGACCAAATGCAAAATCGGCAGATTGTCCTCCCCGGGAGCTATTTCTGTCAGTGTTCGGACCTGATGAAACCCAACACGTTACTATAAATTGCCCCGTTCACCTCGAAAGCCTCGAATGCCGGTACATTTTGGATTTGGGAGACTCATACGAAGATCTGCACAGAGGATCCTGGGAGCACCACCGGAACAAGTACCCGCTGGAGATTCGTATCTTGTAAAAATGATGGAGAATGGATACCATAAATTTGAAGCTACTCTAAACGGATCATCCCGTGTTATGGAATATGTGTGGAATCTGCCTGATATACGGAAGAGACACAAATGCCAAACCGAATGCCGCGGAGATCTGTAGCGAGGTCTTATTCAAACTGCAGCACCGTGGGCAGGAGGGCGCAAAAATGTTCGCATCGGACGACGCTGGGATACGGAAATTCGGTGGGGCCGGTATGGTTTTCCAGATGATGGATTCTCACCGTCTGCGATCGCTACAGGGATCCTGGGCCATCGGACAGGTGCGGTATGCGACCTATGGTCCGTCAGAGGAACAGAATATCCAGCCGCTGAAATCCGAAACAAAGGATGGCCCATTGATTTATGCACATAACGGACAATTCGGGTCACCTGAGGAGATAACTGCGCAACGCAACCAATTGATGGCTAAGGGGTATTCCTTTCATACTGCCACCGACAGCGAACTCTTCTGTGCACAATTTTCTTTACCCGAAAAGCAAGACCTGGTTTCGAAGCTGAGAACGGGATTCACTGATAACAGAGGATCCGCCTCCATTGTGGGGGTCATTGGTTCCAAGGGATTTGCCGGCAGGCGCGTGGGCAATCGCCCCCTGTTCATGGGACGCCTCCGGGATGGTGGCGTCATTTTTACCTCAGAAGACTACATGCTTCGCGAGTTACAGGTCCGGGATACTGCAATTCGTTTCACAGACATTCAGCCCTGTGAGCCAGGGAATCTGTATCTCTGTGAGGAAAATACTGTGACCGGACATCCCATGTGGGATCACCCATTTGAACCCCGCTTCTGCCTGTTCGAGCTGTTTTATTTTTCGCACCCGTTGACCACCTTTGCGACCAGATACATTTCCGAGATCCGCCGCGGTTTCGGAGGAGTCCTTGCCCGGGAGCATCCGGCAGAGGCGGATGTAGTGGCAAGCGTTCCGGATTCGGGAAACAGTGCGGCAGAGGGCTATGCCCAGGCGGTCGGCATTCCCAGGACCTCAGCCATAACAAGAGATCACTATATCAACCGAACCTATATCGGAGGTGAACAATCCGAGCGTGCTGAAGGGGCAAGCAGAAAATATAATATTGACCGATCGCTTGTCAGCGGGAAAGACCTGGCGGTGATCGATGACTCCCTGGTCCGGGGTACCACTCTCAAACGATTGACACACAAAATCCGCCAGGCAGGCGCACGCTCGGTGCATATCCGGATTGCGTCCCCGCCGATCAGATACCCCTCCTACGACGGCACCAACATCCGAAGCCAGGAGGAGTTGCTGGCGGCTAACATATCACCGGAGAATATGTCAGAGTATCTTGGTGCGGACTCCGTGGAATATCTGTCCCTGGAAAGTGCCTATAGAGTGATCGAGCAATTGACCGGCATTCCACGAACCGGCGGTAATTTCTGTGATGCCATTTTTACCGGGGACTACTGGCATCGTGAGCCTCGTATGATTTTGGGCCGGTAACCGGTTATCCTATAGTCATGCATTTTTTTATTAATACCGAACCCGTTTATTATGGCGAATTTTCCCGGGTATTCCGTCGGTTCTGGTGAACGATTCCCTCACCACCAGTTCCCTTCCCATGAACGATTTTCTATGTAAACCACTAATAGCACTCCCGGATTCCACGACCCCGGGCATGACTACGAACCCATAGCCTTTGTGTCTCCCGGTAGTCCGACTCTTCGGCAGTCGCACTGACATCACCTGGCCATACTGTTCAAATAACTGCCGTACGGCTTCTTCAGTAACATCTGATGCAAGATTGCTCACATAAATATTCACGAATGGACTCCTTCTCTCAGTATATACACTTGATATTTCGTGAGAATTTGAACTTGTTTGATCTATTCAGACGTACAATTAGCTCCCGAATATTTTCTTCCAGTTACGACCCGGATTCAACTCTGATAATCTTTCAGCACGAAAAGCAGCACCCGAAGTATCAAATTGGAATAACGAGTATTTCTAAATTACGCCATCACTCATGCAACCGCAATAGAATTCAAAACTCCTTTGTTTCACACTCCGTGTATCTGCACAGTCAGATACTATCAACCGTAATCGGGAATGTGCTGGAGTTTGACCCCCGGCATTGCTACAATTTCATTTTGACTGCTGCTCTCTTTTCAACAACTCGTTTAGCATCGACATACCGAATACCGGAGTCGGTATGATATTGTACGTCAGTCAATTTTCCGGATAATTCGAGAGGAGACTCAGTCGTATACCACATCGAAAATCCGGACAAGATACCACACCATTGCTCCATAAGCATTCGTATGCCGGAGAGAAAATGCAATAAATCGCCGGGGTCGCATGGTTCCATTCTCGGTCCGCACATTTCGTGCAGCCCAGAGATTCATTGGGTGCTGCCCGGCGAGAGCAGGCTCATTAAAGACGTGCAGACTAATAATTCACCCAACATCTGATGATGTGTCAATCGAGATATCCTCGGATTGATCTCCAGGGCCTCTATTACATGTTACTTGAAAAAAGAATCAATGAGCTCCCTGGTTTTAGGGCCAACCTCACTCCGCATTGCTCGTAACCGTTCATTCACCTGCTTTTTCTCAGGATCTGGCAGTTGCGGATAAGCGCCTTTAATCACAAAAAGTGACAAATAGATCCCCTCCTCACCGGTCTCCGGACCAGCCGCGAAATTCAACGCCGGCTGCACTATTCTGGGATCACCGAGGTCATATAAAAATTCTCCGGCATACATTCGTACCGTGCGGTCCGGATCATTCAGTGCTTCCAGAATGAGCCGGAGGTCTTCGGCGCCAAGGCTGTCCGATACCTGCGGGGCCAGGCTTTTATTACCGCGCAAAATTTTGGTCAGCGAGACCAACACCCCGAGTTTCACCCGGTATGCCTCGGGATGAGCGGCCCATTCCTTCATCATCTCACTTACAGCAGCCGGTCCTACAGTAGCCAGTTCCTCCCGTGCCTCTCGTCGGACGTCGGGTGAGCCGGATCGTAAATCAGACATTGCTTTGTTGAGTTCGGGAGGGGTTTCTTGAGCAAGCGCGAGATTCATGAAGGAAGAACCTGTGCTCTTTTTGATCGTTTCGGGAGTCACTCTGGTTTGCAGGTCTTCCAGTGATAATCCCAATTGCGCCAGGGTATCTCCGGACACCGTTTCAACGAGAAATTCCTGCTCCCGGTTAAATCGCCACTCCAGTCTCTTCCCGGAACCCAGGTATGACTCGATGTATGCCTTGTTAATTCCCTCAAACGGGATTTCTTTCTCCCCCCGGCCCTGATCATCCGGTGGGAAATAAATATAGACATCAAAAACCGGCCGTTTGAGCTCCCCCTGATCGACAACGAAATCATAACTCCGTTCCCGCATGGCGCCAAGATAGGTGTTATCACCCCGTACATCAATTTGTGCTCCCCGAATATCCCCGGTGATGGAGCCGAAGGTTGCCTGGGAAGCCGTCAAATTCACGATGAGATACAGGAGCACAATGGTGATAGCTGCTACGCCCGTGATCGTAACTCCTTTATAATTTATAGTGGCGGTTGATCCAAACGCACCGAATAATATCCCGATACCCGTACATAAAATGAGCCGGGCTTCATTGGTGCCAACTCCACGCCACATCAAGGCGGCCGTTCCCGCAAACATCACCAGAATCCCCACTATGATGCCGCCCCAGAAAAATCGATCTAACCGCTTTGTATCATTATTCATGCTTGTCCTCCTTGTATATTCTATGGTTAGTCAGCAAGGTCCTCATTCACGATAACGTCTCGACTTCGCAGGGTGTGAGACGCAATCCTTCCATTCTGTTGCCTGTCGGGACCCTGCTCAGAACACATCACAGATCCCCGGTAATGAAGAATGAAAGGCGCAGTATTCCATGAACACACAAATTCGAGTAACGAGTCATGTCTTTCACAAAAGTTTACCCGGCTTCCATTCCATGTGTAGTTTACCATTTAACCAATAGTACCACAGCGTTAGGTTTTCAATCCCATGGATTGTAAGCGTTCCGCTCCAGTGCACTCTTTACAGGTTCCACTGAAGATTGTCCGAGGCCCCTGATTCTGCCTTCACAAATTTTTGCACGAAGCCTTTCCTTCGAACAGATGGATCGCCGATGAAGTTATCGAAACCTTCGGCGGCTTGCTATCCAGAGCCGGATAAAGAAGGCATGCGATTCATCTGCGAGATATCTGCGCACGGTTCATACGTGGTTATACCAAAATTCACTTAATTTATGTGGAAACTACCTATACGCGACCGTTTGTATTCCGTGAGAGATGCAGCGTATAATCTATCAAGGAGCAGGTTTTCTCGGTATCACCCTCCACTACAAGTCATCTTGCATAACTCTCCGTTTAATACAGGAATATTCACAAATCACCAGTTCAGAGTCAAGTACGATTTGCAGCAAAATACCTGAAGTATACTTACACCGCACTCCGGGATACACCAGAGATTCCGCTGTTCATACGTGAATCAAACGCCCGTAAGAATGAAGTACACCACCCGTTCATCGTTCACATACAGGTTTATATCTACCGGCAGGGATAAAATAATATTTTGTTTCGTCTTCTTACCTTCGCAGAGATGCTTTTGAGAAAATATACTCCGGTATCTCGGCATTAAATTCAACGGAATCGATGATATACTCAGTTCCTTCGCCCTGGGAGAGCGCATCCTTGAAGACCATATTTTTGGGATACCAGCGACCCTCCTGGCGCATCACTTCCCGGATCTCGGCAGTTTTAAGGAGTTTACCGCTCTTGGCGTACCGGTTCTCCTTCAACGCAATCATCCGCTCCTTGTCCACCCACATTTTCCGGGAGTGATATGCAATGTCGTCCTCCTTCGCCCTGAGTTCCAGTATCCAACAATCGCGATTGTTACATTCCTCTTCCCCGGTGATTTCGGCCGTATACATGTTTTCCCTGGTATGCAGATCACTCCTCACCTTGAAGTTCTGCGATCCTGCCTCGACCGCCACTCTATTGAATTGGTCTACAGTGCTGCGATAAACAACGGCTGCCCTATACGGGCTGCCTGAATAAAAGTCGACTCGAGAAAACACATGGGCGCAATCAATTTCAGAGCAAATGCGGCCCGTCATACAACGCATTTTTACCGTCTGCATAGAGCGCATACTGAAATCCGGGCTGCAGAGACGCCGCTCCGAATTCACCTTCCACATTGAGTGCCAGATAGGCCACCTGAAACTGCAGCTCGTTCCCGTAAATTTTGATAATACGCTGCAGCGCATTTTCGCAGGCCTCCTGCGGCGACATCCCGTGGCGCATATTCTCCACCACCAGATGGCTGCCGCTGGTCCGGATGACCTCTTCCCCTCTTCCGGTGGCAGTTGCTCCTCCGATGTCTCCATCCACGTAAAGTCCGGCGCCAATAATCGGCGAGTCCCCCACCCGGCCGTGGATTTTCCCGGATAATCCGCTGGTGGTGCAGGCACCGGAAATGTGTCCTTGTTCATCCAGGGCAAGCATGCCGATGGTATCATGGGCATCCTCCGGTACCAGCCAATCATCATGATCACTCAAATTCCGCTTCCAATCGAGCCACCACTCTCTGGCTTCTTCTGTCAATAAATTTTCTTCCCGAAAACCTGTCTTCAGGGCAAACGTTCTGGCTCCTTCACCCACTAACATGATATGATCGGTGATCTCCATAACTTTGCGGGCCACTCCAATAGGATGTTTTATGTTCTCCAGTGCTGCCACCGAGCCGCAACGCATTTGCCAGTCCATGATACAGGCGTCCAGCGTTACAATGCCGTCCTCATCCGGATAGCCGCCATATCCCACGCTGTGAGTATTCGGATCACCCTCGGGAACCATCACCCCGGCTTCAACGGCATCCAGGGCCGTCTCTCCGGTGCTGAGTTTTTCATATGCGGCTTCATTTGCCGGAAGACCATGCTCCCAGGTGGACAGCACCACCGGTGGTTGATATTGCGGTGATTGACCCGATTGCCCCATGGTCCTTCCGGGCAAAAAACTAGAGAAACTCAGGATACCCGCTCCCAATCCGGCTACTCTCTCCAAGAATGATCGTCTGGTCAGGTTGCTGCGCATAACTCCTCCTTCTTTAATTCGTTAGCGTACTAATCCGTTAGAATTACTCTGGTCGATCACTTGTGTGCGGGATGCAGTATGAGCCCGATCCTCACCTTCACACCAGCAACTTAAAAAATGCCTGTGTTTCTCAGGAATCACTGAATAGATTTCCTCCATTTACCTTTCTGATTTAGCAATAATAGTAAGACACTAATTGACTTGAAAGTAAATTATTGTGTATATTTGCCATTGCAGTATTGATACAATGTGCAGAGTGAACGCCAATAGTAAAACGGAGAGCTTACAATGAAAGAGTTCATAGAATATCTCGCGAAACATCTGGTCGATCATCCCGACGCAGTCCAGGTTACACAAACGGAAAGCGATAAGACCACGATTATTGAGCTCACTGTCGCCGAAGGAGACGAAGGGCAAATCATCGGGAGAAAGGGGCAAACTGTGAATGCGCTGCGCACACTGCTCACTAATATTTCAGCCAAAGAGGGTGGCAAGCGGGCAATTCTTGAATTAAATGACTAGAATTGCTCTGAATATCTTATAACGACCAAACAAGTTCCCCGGAACCATATTTGGCTCTCTGGGACATTCACTCCTGACCGCGTCAGAGATTACCCCAGGGGGTTTTGCTATCGGAATTGAAAAACAGAGATGATGCTCCGCTTTATCGGAGAACCGGCTCTGCTTCTCGCACCGCGCTTGGATAGGAAAGATTCACTTTCCCCTGACAGCAACTTTACGAGTGTGCCTTCAATATAACAATGGTGCGATCGTCGCTGTAATTCACCTTCGGGGAAAGGTATTCGGTCACGGTCTGTTCTAACGCCCGGATAATGTCCACCGGCTTGTAATCGCGATATTGGTTTACCAGTTCGATCAGCCGTTCCTCACCAAACTGTTCCCAGCGGGCATTCGGGGCCTCGGTAAATCCATCGGAGTAGATCACCAGCAGATCTCCGGGTATGATTTGCAGAGTCCCCTGGGCATACACAACGTCCGGAAAAAGGCCGACCGGGATTCCTCCGGTACGCAATCGCAGAACCTCAGCGCCCCGAAACAATAACGGATGGTTGTGCCCGGCATTGATATAGGTCAGCATCCAATTGGAGATATCCAGCACGGCATAAAACAACGTCGCAAACTCTTCCTGATTGGTATCTTTGATCAGGGCATGATTCACTCGACGGATGACTTCACTCATGGAATAGATGTTTTCCGCCTGAACCCGGAGTGAGGTTCGTACGGCTGTCATGAGTAATGCTGCCGGAATTCCTTTCCCGGAAACATCTCCCAGGGCCATACCGAAATTATTCTTTGGGAGTTCGATATAATCATAGAAATCACCGCCCACCTCCCGGCAAGCCCGGTTCCACCCTGCCAGCTCTATGCCCGCGATTTGCGGAGTGGTGGAGGGCATAAATCTGGACTGGATATTCGCAGCAATCTTCAGCTCCTGTTCGATGCGTTCCAGATCCATGAGATCCTGGTGCAATTGCGCCAGGCTGATCGCCGCAGCCGCCTGATTTGCGATTGTCTTAAACGTCCGGATTTCTTCTTCACTGAAATCATGTGGGGTCATGGTGAGAACGGACATTGCCCCAATCACGTTTCCACTCTTCCGGAGGGGCATGGCCAGCATCGAATGGATCCCTTCGCTAATTGCTTCCTGTGTGTACTGGACCCGGGGATCCTGGCTGATATCATGGATTTCCACCACCTTCCCGCCGCCATCCCGGTTCTCGATCATCTCCTGATAAATGCTTTCTCGGGCAAGCACCGGTCCCTTGGTTTGGTACTGCTCACTCAAACCATACACGGCCTTCAGGACCATCTCTCCCTTCGTCTCATCATACAGCCGCAGCGAACATGCCTTCACCTGCAGTGTTTCGGCTGTAATCTCAACGATCTCATGCAGAAGCGAATCCAGATCAAAACTGGAGGCAGTTAACAAGTTACTGATGGTGTCCAGTGCAGACAGCTGTTCCTGCACTGCTTCAAACCGCCTGATTGTATGTTTCGAGGTCATATATTCTAATCTGACTTGCTCAGTGAATTATAAAATATCATTTCTTTAATTTTTCTTTGCAAGAGGATTTCGATACCTTCCAGGCGGTTTGATGGCTGTATTGCATGTCAGGTGCTCTCATGAAGCCGGGCAGGCTTTGAACAGAAAACGCTGTTAATTGACGGAACTCCGATGCCAACCGACAGTTATTCGGATTTTTGATAGCTTGCAACAGCCTCTTCCACCGTCTCATACGATTCGAACACACTGGTCAGTTCCATCATATAAAAAACACTGGAGATTTTACGGGTGGCACGAGCGATTTTCAGATCCCCGCCGGCATTCCGCAAGGACGTCGCCGAAGCTAGTAAAGCACCTAATCCGGTACTGCTGAACCACTTCACTTTTCCCATATCCACGACAACCTTTATCTCGTCCTTTTCAATTAATTCTTTCACATAGGGATGCAAATCGATGCTCTCGGACCCGTTCATCATTTTCCCGGACAGCGTCAGTACTGTTACATCCCCTTCCCTCGATTCTTTAATCCTCATTGTGCTCTCCTTCCCTTCTCTTGGCCTTGGTATTAATATATTTGACAAGCGTTACAACGTTGAGATTCCCCGATTTCCGCTCATAATATACCTCATCCATGATGGCTTTCATTATTGGAATGCCCAGACCACCTCTTTTATATTCCAGAAAATTCTGCCGGATATTGAATGGTGCAATACCATCGAAATTAAATGCCTTGCCCTTATTCTTCACCACCGTCGTAATCGCCTCCTTATTCAAATACAATTCCAACTCAAAGGTGGGATTGTCTTCATCGGCCGGCTCATGAAATAGTGCATTATGGCAGGCTTCCGCGACGGCTCGTTCGATCACATCCGCTTCCATGTCGTCTACTCCTTGCTGTAAAGAAACAAAGTGGACTAATCGACGGATAGGATGAAAATATTCACGAGAACCGGTGATACGAATTTGATAACTTGATTCTTTTCTCAAGAAGTTCTGCTCTGCCTTATTATAAGCTGCCGACTTTTTTCCGAATCAGCCTCAGGTTATCCTGATTCACTTTCACTTAACAACAAAAGTATAAAAATGTCAACCGGAATCCTACCGCAATTTTAGCTGGTTGCTGACGAGTCTGATATGTTACCACAGGGACTACAGTTTATCCTGTGCCAAAAAACTGATATTTTGCAGAGGTCGCGGAGATCACCGAGAAAAGGATGAAACAGAATATGCCACGATGTAGCGGGAAGCCCCCACCCATGACGTGTCCGGCAGTAAAAATTATATCCGCTGGGATATGTTCTCATGAAGGTGGCGTCTTTTCTGTGCTGGGATGTTGGAGCTGATCCGGTACAATTTGTTTGAAAAAATCATCGAAACGGTTGTCGGACTTCAGTGCCTGCAGAGCTGGATCGACCGACACGAACGGAACCTGGCTGTCGTGATTTTCATAGGCTGTCTGCAGGTGGTGAAATGCGTCATCAAACATTCCGAGTGCCGTATAGATTTGCGCCAAGCCCACAGCTGATACATATTCGTCCTGTGCACGCTCTTTTAACCGCCTTACCAGGCGGACCGCCGCCTCGGCTTGCCCGTCGACCGCCAATCCATACGCCTGTCCAATCACACATGCCGGAACCTCGCCTGAATTTTGTTCGCTGTGTTTAAACGCCGTTATTGCCTGTTCAATCTGGTTATGTCCAGCGTACGCATATCCTAACAGGAGTTGGGACGCCAGATGCGCGGGATCTGCATTCACCGCTTCCTGAAAACTTGCGATGGCCAGATCAAACTGGTTCGCATAATAAGAAACCAATCCGGAAATCAGATTCGAAATAAATCCCCGCGGATGCAGTTCATGCGCCGCATTTGACTGCTCTCGCGCTTCATTCATTCGGTGTTCGGAAGCGAGGAACAGCGCATAATTCTGGTGGGTGAAGATGTTTCCGGGTTCGGCCTCCAGGGCTTGCTGAAACTCCTGTTCAGCCGCTACCCAATCGTACTCGTATCGATGTTTCACAGCTCCGAAGACCGCGTGTGCTTCCGCAGAATCTTGATTGAGACTCAGGGCGTGCCTGATCGCCCCCAGCGCATCCGGGAACATTTCTCTCGGGGGGACATCAAAATATCCGGCTCCCAGCAGGAAAAAAGATTTTGCCAGCGCCGTATGAGCGTCCGCGAACCCGGGATCCTGCTGGACTGCGTGCTGAAAGTGATAAATGCTTTCAAAGAGATGCTCCTTGGTGTACATATCGCTTTGAAATTTTCCGTGTAAGTAGGTATCGTAGGCATGGATGGACGAAGTGGGTTGCCGGGTGAGTTTCGCCTTCTCCTCATCGTCAGGCTGCAGACCGAGTTTTTCGACAATAGCAAGACAGATGTCCACTCTAATTTCCAGCATCTCTTCCAGGCTTCTGTCATACCGATTCGCCCAGAGATGATGCCCGTCCACCACATTGATCAGTTGTACGGTGATACGCAGCCGATCCTCAGCCTTGCGTACCGCACCCTCCAGCAATGCCTCGGCTTGCAGTTCCTTGCCAATCTCTCTGATATCTTCATATTGTTCTCTGGCATCCAGCACAATACTGTGAGGCGTGACCTTCAGTCTGTTTACCCGGGAGAGGGTGTCCCGAATATCCTGCGCAAACCCTTCACAAAAATACTCCTCCCCCTTTCCCATGCTTAAATTAAAAAAGGGCAATACTGCCAGAGAAATAGGTGCATTCACCCCCTGAGTCTTTTTGCGAGTGGGAGTGAGCCCGAACTGCCGGCTTACGGACCACAGCTCGTGCAGCATATCTTCCATATTCTGGTACCGTTTCTGAGGACTCTTTTGCAGCGCCTTCCGGACGATTTGCCGCAGGGTGTCCGGGACCTCCGGTCGGATTTCGGTGAGTGGTTCGGGCTGCGTATTGAGAATCGCATACATAATTGCCTGTTCGTACGCGCCCTGGAACGGGATCTGACCACTCAGCATTTCATAGATCATAACGCCGAGCGCCCAAATATCTGCCCGGTGATCCACATGCTCCCCACCGATCTGCTCCGGGGCCATATATGCGGCGGTTCCCACAATTCCCGCCTTTCTGGTGATCGGAATATCCGCAATCTTCGCCAGTCCGAAATCAACGATCTTGGCCACTCCTTCCCGGGTGACTATCACATTGGCAGGTTTAATATCCCGGTGAATTATCCCCTGCTGATGTGCTTTGGCCAATCCCTGCCCGACCTGTATGGCAATATCAACCGCTTCTTCGATGCGCAGCTGCCGGTGCTCTATGAGGGCCTCCAGAGTTTCCCCCTCATAATGGGTCATGCAGATAAACAGCTGCCCCTCCTCTGTTTCGTTGATTTCGTGGATCGTACAGATATTGGGATGATCCAGGGAAGAAGCAGTCCGGGCTTCATGGATAAATCGTGCCTTGGCTTCCGGATCCCTGGTAAGCTGGGATGGAAGAAATTTCAGCGCGACGGTCCGATCCAGCCGGGTATCGCGCGCTTTATACACGATTCCCATTCCCCCGACACCCAGCTTCTCCATGATCTTATAATGGGAGATATCCTGCCCGATCATGTCTCATTCCGTTTAATTACCAGTAACGTCATATCATCCATCGGCGGTTGTTCGCCGGCAAATGCTCTGGCAGCCTCGACGATCCTGTCAATCAGTTGTTCGGCAGGTAATTCGATGTTCTCGCGAATCACAGGTTCCAGTCCTTCTTCACCAAACTGTTCCTCTTCCTCATTCATGGCTTCGGTAATCCCGTCAGAATAAATTACCAACACATCTCCCGGTTTAAAAGGGATTGTCTCCTCGTTATAGGAAGAATTTTCCATGAACCCCAGAATAGTACCGCCGGTGTTCAGCCGCCTGACTTCGGAATTCTTCGCAAAAAGAAAGGGGGCTTCATGCCCGGCTTTGGAGTATTCCACATGGTGCTTTTGAATGTCCAGGATCCCATAGAATAATGTAGCAAATTTCTGGATATCCGTGCTCCGGTACAACAGTTTATTGGACCGCTCCAGACACTCTCTGCACGAATTCCCGAACAGCGTCTGGCTCCGCAACGTCGCCTGCAGATTCGCCATCAGGATCGAGGCCGGAACCCCCTTCCCGGAGATATCCCCAAGACAAAACGCCCAGCGATCCTCGCTGATCTCAATGAAATCATAATAATCGCCTCCGACCTCGCGGGCGGGGATGCTCTTTCCGGCAATATCATAGCCAGGGATCTCCGGGTTGGCTTCCGGAAGCAAATTGACCTGGATTTCATAGGCCACCCTCAGATCTTCCTCCATACGCATCAACACCTGCTCTTCTTCATAGAGGCGGGCGTTCTCTATCACCTGGGCGGACTGGGCGGCAATAATGGACAGGAGGCGCTGGTCTTCCTCGGTGAAACCGCTCTCATCCTGTTTATTGAATACGTTGAGCAGGCCGATCATGCGTCCCTGCAATCGCAAAGGCACACTGAGCAACGATCGAATGGGAAATTCCAGATTGGCCCCCACCTTGAAACGGTCGTCATGCTGAAAATCGTTGACAATAAGCGGTTTTTGGTTTTGCAGCATCCAGCCGGATAACTGAACTCCCAGATGATACGGGATTATTTCGGTCTGGGAATCCGCTTGCCGGATCATGGTCTGAAAAGGATCGCTGGACTGCTCATCCTCCAGCAGCATCACTGCCCCCTGTTCTACTTTCAAATGCTTCACACATTTCAGCACAATAAGTTCCACTACCTGATCCAGTTCATACACCGAACTGATGGCGGTGGCGATATCATTGAGTACAGCCAGTTCCTGCACTGCCGCACGGAGACGTTGAATTTCACTTGTTCCCGCAGACATAATTATCCGATATTCCTTTCAACTCGACTCATTGTGTCCTTTTACATTTGTTTCTCAGGGAGTGCTTTAGTCCCGAACCGATGTCCGATCCCCGATCCCCGATCCAATTCACCCTCGTTTTTTCCTCCTGTTCCGTGATTTCCATCTGCTGGTAATTCACTGCGGGCAATGCCAGGAAGGCTAAACTACATATCCTTGAGAGAATGGATTTTATAGATAGTTGAATACGGCTCTCACTCAATATTCACCGTCTCATTCACTTCTGCATTGGTGATCAATATTAGAGAAGTCTTGAATCGTATGCAAGGCTTATTACTTCCTGCAGCCAGTGATTTTATTCTGTCCATCCATAAGATATTACTGCGTTTCGGCCTCTTACCGGGTAGACGCCAGAGATGTCAGATGCGCTCGATGGATCAGATTTTTCGAACAGAAAAAGCGCACTACAAGGACAGGCAGTTACCTCCCTTCTGTCCGGTGTACCCGTCAAAAATCACAGTGTCATCCCTCTCCGATAGACAGTCCCATATTTGTGCCGATGGAACGTATATAATCCGCCGCCCGATAGCCCAACGACTTGAGATTTTCAGCCCACTGCTCCGGTGATTTGTAATCCTCGAAGACCGGACCTCCCAGTCGAAGTGAAGTGGTCTTCGCAGCCAGACAGCTTTGATGAGGAGCAAATGAAAGCCCCAGAAGGCCTGCACCCATCACCATACTCTTTTGCAGGAATCGTCGCCGGGAGTTCTTATACCTAGTTTGTTCCATGGGCTATTCTCCTTTTTCCTGGCTTCATTTCTGTAGAACTGCTGCGGATTCTATCCCGGCTGCAGTTCCACCTGTTTGCCTGCCACCGACAAATTTTCCTCCACAAATGTCTCATTCCAGAGATTGGAAATGACTGCGGAAATATCAGCATTCTGCAGTGACCAGGTATATGCCTTTAACGGAGGTTTCATATCACCCGGGACTATGCGATCCACTTTCTGAATTCTCCAATCCGGAATCGGCTGCAACCGTTCATGATGGGTCGCCACCGACATCGCAGACTTCATACTGATGACCCCCATTCCGGCGGCTTTCGCTTTCCGAATGGCCTGTTCCAGATATCCACCGTTGACGACATTATAGGCAACCATCGCCACATCATACTCCCCGGTTGCGGCGGCAGCCTCAAGCACGCCGGCCGGATCGTTGTGGGAGGAGACCCCCATGTAGCGCACCTTGCCCTGTTTTTTCAACTTGTTAAATGCGTCAGAGACTGCGGGAATCTGGACCTCTTCCGGACAATCCGCTCCGTGGGGACACATGGCCAGGTCAAAATAATCGGTTCCGACTCTCTGCAGGCTCTCCTCAACAGACTCGAAAATAATACGCTGAAATTCAGGGCTCCCTTCCACCTTATGGGCATAGTCTTCCATCATGGCTACCGTAAGATACGCAGGTTCAAATGCCCTGATTTGCCCCGGATAATATTCGAAGAAATATCCCGGTTTGGTGACCGCCCGCTGCCGGATCAGTTCCTGAGCACGGGTATGATATTTTTCCTGCTTCCCGGAAGGCAGTCCCCTGAAAATATCCTGGTACATCTGCCTGCGCACACCCTTGAAACTGCTTATTTTGGTATTCAGAAAGACCTTTTCCCGTTTCGACGAACTGTCCAGAAACATGCCGTAAGCACGTTCACAATCACCCCGGCCGTAAGCAGATGCCATGTCCAGATAGTTCAGTCCCCGTTCCAGGGCCAGCTCGAGATGCTGATAATTATCCGGCCGGATCGGATCGCCCCCGCTGACCACCTCGGAAATCATGTAACCGGTGCGTCCCAGCTGCCGGTATGCCATTTCTGACTGCCTATTGCGCCACTCAACATCTCCTGTTTGGGTAGAGGCCTTTGCTTCTGTTCTCTGCGAAGAGAGTAGCGTTCCTCCCGCGGCCAATCCCGCCGCCGCTGCGGTACTCATGGTCAGAAACCGGCGACGGGATATCGATGTATCACTTCCGGCCGGTGAGTCTTTATATGAGTTCATACCATCCTCCGATGTTGTTTAACTTCCTATGGGTAAAAATTCTATATAAGAAAAGACAACCAGACAGTAAACGAATCTTTTCCTCCACCTCTGCTCCATCATGTTTCCCACTGCACCACAGCCACTACTCTTACCGGGGCGATGAGCGGGGCCTTTTGAGTTATTGAGTATTGAGTATTTCCTAAGTTGAGCGATACGAGCTTCGCGAAGTATCGCTGTACTTAGGGAAAACC
>CAYPST010000068.1:20252-22269 GCA_964413425.1 uncultured bacterium | reverse complement strand
GTGAGCACTTAGCAGTTCTTGTTCAATTACAAAAAGAAGTATCACAAAGTGACACAAAAATATACATATAGTCTCAGTGTTTTGCTTTGTGTGACTTTGTGTTTTCCTATGTGAAACTTGGTGATCCTTCCTTTGTGTTCGCGATCCCCTGACGACACCTGTAAGCACCCGTTTTTTCTTGTAAACACTTGTCAGCACCTGCCAGCACTTGTTATTAACCTAACCAATTGAAAAACTAAAGAGATAGAATAAACCCTCAGGGTTAAATAAATTAAATATTATCGACACAAGATCCGAAAACTTTAGTATAAAAAATTGTAGCCTAATATGCTGATTTTACTGAAAATTTACATAGAATAACACATAAACGCAGAATTATTCAAAGCATAACAAATATTCCATTTGACAATTGAATTTCTATACGGTATAATGAAATTAAATTATAACCAATTACGTGTTTAAAAAAATAAACGATGTAGTGTTCGACCTGGGGGGGGAACTGGAATCTCAGCGATATATGAGCCTTTTGCGTTCGTGGATATCGCATTTTTGTATTCGATTGTGGAGGAGTACTGAGTATCCCGGAAAATAAGTCCCGGTGCCGGGTGCGCAGTATCATGGTGTGACGTATCGATCAGATCTCAAGTCCTATTTGTATCTCTACTCCCAGGGAATATTGCCGGAAAGTTTGGTCAAATCGGAGGTTGGCATTCGCCACTTTGCCACTTGATGGGAGTGAGGTGGCGAAGCCGTATCAAGATTGCAAGAAGACAAGAACTGGAGAATTCAAAAGTTCAAAATTCAACACTGAAAAACACCGAAAACACTGAAAAGAATACATCTTAAATATCGGGATTCTGGTGTAATTAAAAAGGATCACAGAATCATAAGTGCTCACAAGTTCATACAAGTATTGGCAAGTTCTGGCAAGAAAAAACCGTCAGTTTGCCGGATCTTGTCAACACTTGCCAGCACTTGATTAATCAGTGATTTTCAGTGTTTCAATCAGTCCACTATTGCTCAACATCAACCTCGATCCATGAACGATTACATCCGTAAACGCATCCTGGTCACCGGCGGGGCCGGATTCCTGGGCTCCCATCTCTGCGAACGGTTGGTGCAGGAGGGCCATGACGTCCTCTGTGTCGATAATTTCTATACCGGACGAAAGGCCAACATCGCCCATCTCATGGAGAATCCCTACTTCGAAGTCCTGCGGCACGACATCACGTTCCCGCTGTATGTGGAAGTGGATGAAATCTACAACCTGGCCTGTCCCGCCTCGCCGGTGCATTATCAACATGATCCGGTCCAGACTGCGAAGACCTCCGTGCACGGGGCCATCAACATGCTGGGACTGGCCAAGCGGCTGAAGATCAAGATTCTCCAGGCTTCCACCAGCGAAGTGTACGGCGACCCGGAAGTGCATCCCCAGACGGAAGACTACTGGGGACACGTCAATCCCATCGGACGGCGGTCCTGCTACGACGAAGGCAAGCGCTGCGCAGAGACCCTCTTTTTCGACTATCATCGTCAGCACAACCTGTCCATTAAAGTCGCCCGCATTTTCAATACCTACGGCCCAAGGATGCACCCCGGCGACGGCCGGGTGGTGAGCAACTTCATCATGCAGGCGCTGCAGAATACCCCGGTCACCATTTACGGCGACGGCACCCAGACCCGCAGTTTCTGCTATGTGGATGATATGATCGAAGGCATGGTCCGGCTCATGAACAGCGATGACGAAGTAACCGGCCCCATCAATCTCGGCCATCCCGGGGAAGTGTCCATCAAACAGCTGGCCGAAGACATCATCGCCCTCACCGGTTCCGAAAGCGAGCTCACTTATGAACCGCTGCCGGCGAACGACCCCGCCCGCCGGAGACCGGACATCACCCTGGCCCGGGAACAACTGGACTGGAGTCCGGATACTCCCAGGGATGCAGGGTTGGAGAAGACGATCGAGTACTTTCGGAGCGTGTTAGGGCAGTAGGCAGTTGGCAGTAGGCAGTTGGCA
>CAYPST010000068.1:0-20152 GCA_964413425.1 uncultured bacterium | reverse complement strand
GGCAGTAGGCAGTTGGCAGTAGGCAGTTGGCAATTGGCAGTGGGCACTTGATAAAATACTTGGTGAGACTTTGTGGAGTACTTAGTGAAACTTTGTGTTCCTTCTTTATTGCTCCCAAGGTCCGGAAATCCGACATTTCTTTCTTGAAAGAACTTGTGAGCACTTGTCAGAACGCATAATACGGTTTTTTACTGCCATATTGACATCTTACACCGCCATAATCGGATCTTACAACGGGTGAATATGATCTTACAATCACTTTATGCGATCTTACATTAGCTAAATGTGATCTTACAGTCACTTATTAATATCTTACATTAGGTGAATGGCATCTTACATTCGCTGAATATGATCTAACAATCACATAATGCGATCTTACATTCGCTGAATGGGATCTGACAGTCACATAATATGATTTTACACGAACTGAATGGGATCTTTCATCGTCAAAATCGGAATTTCAACCGGCGTGGTTAGGTTTGCCATCAGGGGGGAGCTGATCGAAGATCTGGTGACGGTTGGCGACAGGCAGTTGGCAAAAACAAGTGCTGACAAGTTCTCGCAAGTGCCTACAAGTTCTCACAAGATCCGGATAACTCACTGTTTTTGCTTGGCAGAAAAAGCAGGATCACAAAGTGACACCAAGTGTATCACAAAGTAGCACAAAGTATCTGCCAGGTAAATTCGTACGAAGATTCAGAATATCTTACTGCAGAAATTGCCAACGAAATAAGGGACGAAACAATCGGAATATCAAAAGGCATCTCTTCACTCATCAAATATCTCAAGAAAGATCTTTGACTTTCAGACCTCGGACTTTTGACCTTTGGCTTTTGACTTTCGACTATCAAGACCTTGGACTATCGACCATTTCAAGCATCTCCACGCAAAGAAGCGATTTGCACCTCCGGGAACTCTTTACTATAGTTATCCTAGAATGTTAAGGCATCGAATTTCGGAGAGGTAGGTACATAGGAACAGGTGATGAATACATTGCAGAAATTAGAAGTACTAAAGCAAGCTTATGAAGACAAAGCCGCTCTGGATCGTGTCTTAAATAAGCTTTTGGAGGCTGTACTGAGCGAACATCGGCTCCGTCTAAGTCGTTATGAAAGGACGTTGCAGACATTTGAAGATCGTTATGAGATGGATTCGGAGACGTTTTACAGGCGCTTCGAGGCTGGGGAACTAGGGGACGATATGGACTTCTTTGAGTGGGCTGGCGTCTTTGAACTTCGTACGGATCTTCTAAAGAAGATTCAGATGTTAGAGAAGGCCGTGTGAAAGATGCTGCCGATTAACTGGCTCACGTCCAGGCACTTATCATCAGTCACCAAACGGTAACCCACTGGAATATGGTGCGGGAAGAAGTACAGGGAAAGCAGGGACTGTTGCGGTATCGTTTGACGCTAATCGACGGAAGCCTGTTGGAGATATTCGAACGGTTTGATGTTCAAGAAAAGGCTGTGCGGGTAACCAAGTACAGCTTTCACTGGCAGGATGCCAATGGCCCATTGCGCCAGCGTTGGGACAACGCGCCGCACCATCCTGAAATAACCACACATCCTCATCACGTGCATAAGGGGAAGGAAGAGGATGTAGAACCGCATGAACCGGTCACGTTGGAGGATGTGCTGGAACTTGTAACCACAGAATTAGAAAACACTGGTGACAGTACTCATATTTCCAGATGATGGATGAAGCAGTACTCGTAATTAGTCGAAGGTCTAAAAAGTCGAAGGTCAAATGTCAAAAGATGCAAAAAAGGGGTATATGGAGAAAGGGGAGAAGTTTGAGGATTTGAGAATCTGGCCGCAATCCAGAAAACTAGTTTCCAGAATTTACAATTCGTTTGGTGTTGGCTCTCCGTCCGAAAGAGACTTCGGCTTTCGGGATCAAGTGCAAAGGGCAGCTATATCGATACTGAATAACATAGCCGAAGGCTATGAGCGAGTTGGAGATACAGAGTTTGCCCGGTTTTTATCTCTGAGCAAAGGATCCCGCGGTGAAGTTAGAAGCATGATGTATGTTGCTGAGGATTTAGAATATCTCACAACCGAATCTGATTGCAGATCAAATGCCGTATCAGTCACTCGAGGAATTTGGGCGTGCTATGAGAGACGACGAATATGGTCTTGCTCGATACTAACGTGTTTATTATTGATCGTTTCTTCCCCGGAGACCACCGTTACCCCGCAAATCAGGCGTTTTTTGCTCGGCTATCGACGATAGAGGCCGGCTTTTCCCTCTTCTCCCTATTTGAATTATGTGGCATTTCTTCATTTAATCTGTCACCAAGAGAACTGAAGCGCCGGATGTATCACTTCAATAACGCATACGAGGTGCAAATACTCGAACCATAGGGATTACATACGCAACTTGCCATTGACTGGTTTGAGCAATTCAGCACTGCATTATTTAACCTGTTTGAACGCAAAATGACCTGGGGAGATGCGGTATTCCTGCATACTGCGGAGGAGTACGATGCCGGTGCCATTGTAACCTGGAACAAAAAACATTTTGAGGGAAGGACTTCAATACAGGCGCTCACTCCGGAAGAATACACAAAATAAAGTTCCGACAAGTTCTAACAAGAAATATCGTGGGGACGCATGATCTTGAGAGCACTTGTGAGCACATGAAAGAACTTGCGATCACTTCTACTTTCTACTCACAGCGGCCAGCCGCTCAAGCCGTGCCGGTTCACCGTCATTACCACCGTTGCTCTTTTGAAGTGCGGCGTAATAACTGGTATCTTCCATTTTCAGGTCTGACCTTCCGCTGGCAGCAAGGACGGCCATAACCAGGACTCCAAATATGCCTCATGGCAGAAAAAATAAAAAGATCCACATGTCATTATCCCCTGTGCGTAAGGATGGCTCCTTGAATATTCATGGAATTCGCACTATATAATGACAAAAATCATTCCTGCATTTCGTACCAGATATTTTTGTATCATTAACCGATTGATTTTCATAGAAGTATCGTGACTTATGCTTGGATTCCCAATGCATAATGAAAAATATGTCAATAAATGATAAAATCTGCCTTCCCGGGGAAATTTCTTCCGGTCACATCCGAAAAATCTTCCCCGGGCTGGCTAATCAAGAGTCCGCCGGTTAAAGGTATTCTCTGAGCGCCGGCTGGGTTCCCATTGGCCGGTGGGTGACAATGCCCAGGGCATCAGCCAGCAGGTCGCCTTTTGCAAAGCCTTCGCCGCCCCAATAGCCTGCTTTTCCCGGGGCACGAAGCTGTCTTTGACTTCCCAGGCCATGCCCAGGCCGAAGGTGGCCAGGTCGGCTTTCCACCAGTCCGTGCTCTGCTCCGGATTGGCCGTCAAGTACATACTGGAAATGACATGGAGTTCGGCATGATTATTGGAGAGTCCATCCTTGATCATGGGCTCCGGACTCATGCGCCACTGGAATTATTCCTGTCCGGCCAGTAAGGTGGGCAGAAGACAGAAAATCGGGAGAACAATTATCAGTTTCCATAGTAAATCTTTTTTAACAGCCGGTATATCTGAGCGCCGTATCATCACACCCTCCCAGGTTTGGTACGGTTGCTTTCTTCCTATAGGGTATATCGGCTGCTTTTTTTGCATCTTGAGTGAGAATATGTGTTAACGTTATTGGAAGTAGTGGGTTAGGTGTTAGTATCTGTTAAGATCAGGCAACGGACGATCATGGACCTTGTTATGTCAGGATGTGTGAGTGCTTTTCTAACCCTTGCTGCCTATTGCTTACGCCTATTCTTTTCTTTCTACTTTGTGGAACTTTGTGTTATCCTTTGTGGGAGTTCGTGTAGCTCCAAGGTCGACTAATAATTTAGATATCTCGGCTGTTCTTGGTTAATTCACAGATCATCTGCCTATAGTTTGATCTTTCATTCGCATGGATTCATATGGCAAGCCCTTCAACTATATTCGGAGAAAATCGAGTTCGTCATCTATGAAACGTGTGCAGATAGGGTTTTTTATACTACTGAGTATATTCTTCACCCGGAATCTCTCTGCCCTGGCGTTGATGTACGAACGGATTGTACGGGCGGGTTCGTATTAAACGCCTGGACTGTGCTTAGGTATTGTGAAGTGCTGGCAAGTGCTGACAAGTTCTTACAAGTACTGGCAAGAAAAAGCGGGAGTTCATAGGTGCCATGGCAGTGAAAGCCGAGAAAGAAGGAGCACAAAGTTGCACGAAGTACAACACAAAGTTCCACAATGTGAATTTTGCAATCTTTTCCTTTGTGAGACTTTGTGATTCCTTTGTGGAACCTAATGTTCCTGTTTTGTTGTCTCCCGACATTCGGCTATCCGACGTCTTTTACTTGTCAGCGCTTGTGAGCACTTTCTAGTTCTTGACTTCCAGCGGCATAAATGTGATATTAAGTACATATTCATTTCCATGTTTGTTATATTATTCAATGTAGTAAGAAAGCTGAATATATAAAAATAAACCAAAAACATAATGGGAGGGTATCATGCGGCAGACATCCTGCATCCTCCAGACTGCTATATATTTAAAAAAATATGTCCTGAGATACCTTTTTGTGCAGTTGATTCTGCTTTCGGGGGTGGTGAATCTTCAGGGAATGCAATATACGTCGGAGATCGAGGATCGTACGACCGGAACTGTGACTGCAAAGGCGTTAAACGTACGTACTGAACAGTCTGTAAATGCGGCTGTGGTGGGCAAGCTTGCCTATGGAACACAGGTGGAAATCCTTTCGACGCACGGTAATTGGACCCGAATCAGGCATCAGGGAGATGAAGGCTGGGTTTTCAACACATATCTGAATGTCGAGATGAAGACTGCGCAGGGATGGGTGACGGCAATTGTGTTGAATATCCGGCAGGAACCGTCGCTCAATGCGCAGGTGGTCGGCCAGCTGCAGCGGGGAGACCAGGTGCAAATACTGGAGAACGAAGACAACTGGTATCATATCGAAGCCGGGCGAGTGGATGGCTGGGTCCACCAGTCCTTCATCAGTACGAGCCGGGTGGTCTATTCCAGCTCCGAGGAAGCACGCCGGAAGCAGTACCTTCAGAACAATCCGGATTTACCCAGAGTGATTACCAGGGCTATCCGGAACGGGAATTTCCTCATCGGCATGAGTATGGATCAGATTCGTGCCAGCCTGGGAGAACCCATGCGGATCGTTCAAAAGGATAGTACAGAGTACAATGCAGAACAATGGGTATATGATTATATGAACCTGCAGATAACAGGATCGGATATGGCTTCTTCATCCAGACGGCTGTATCTGAACTTTCACCAGAATTATCTCACCTCCTGGGGGATGCAGTTTCCCTCGGAAGAAGATATCTCAATGTCGTCAGATGGCTGATGGGTACTGATACTCTTTAGCCTGAATAATTCAAAAAAATAGCACCTCCCCGGGGGAGTCTTATTCCCACATCTAAAGTACATAAGTACATAGGTATATAAGTACTTACGGATACACGGATTCGAGATAAGTGCGCTTGCATAGGCAGTGAATCTTTGACGAAGATCGTACAATGCTCGATACCAATAACTTCTCGCCCCTGTGTACTTATGGCCTTATCCCGAAGATATCTTCGAGGCGTTTTCCAAACAGACTCGTAAACCGGACAAATGCACTCCACTCATATTTACCAACAATTTGAATGGATATTTTGAAACTGAGCCGCGTACTGGTCTACCACAAAGTGGATTCCCGGTTTGAATGGGGATTAACCCGGGTAACACCCTCCCAATTTGAACGGCACTGGCGACGGGAGTCCGGTATGCGTTGGCCCGATCGGACTGCCGGGCGGTGATCACCATGGATGCTTATCTCCAGCACGATGCGGGTTGTCTTGCGAAATTTATCCGTCTGTTTAACGCAGGCGGGGCTGACATGATCATTGGGAAACGGAAAAGGTCTCCCGGTGTCATGCCGGCAATACGGATTCTGGCGAACAGTGTGACCTCTTTTTTGCTGTCCATCCGGAGTGGCGTGAGCATCCGGGACAGCCAGTGCGGATACCGGTTAATAGGTAAATCGGTGGCAGCGTCAAATCCCATGACCTGTGCCGGGGCACAGGCAGAAACGGAAGTGCTGCTCCGGGCGGCGCTCCGTGGGGTTCGAATCGCATTTATCCCGGTCCCCACGCTGTATAACGGCGAACCTTCCCATATTCATCCGGTTCGGGACATCACTGATTTTCTGAAGATTTATGTGGGCAGTTTCTTTGATTTCCTGCGATAACTACGTACAAAGAAACCACGAATTGACACAGCCTGTCACGACACCTCTGGGAATAAGCACGAATACTAAATAGCCACGGATGAACACGGATGAACACGGATGAACACAGATGAACACTGATAACAGTACATGTCAGGTAAAGAAAGGATCCCGGGGAATGGAACGATTATAAATTTCATACACGAACTTCAGGTCGATTCATAACAGTGGATGACTGATTTAATCCATTGAAACTTAGCCGGTTTTCCGCACAAAGAGCGGAGGCCGGCTTTTCTAATTTATGGCAGTAAAGTGTTTTCCGAGCCCGAGGTTTCACTTGCTGTCGAAGTGGTTTTATTCTATTTCTCTGTGATCTTCCCCGGATAGAACGGAGGACATTGTTTCATCTTTATTCGTGTTCATTTGTGTACATTCGTGGTTTATCGTTGTTGCTTTATTCACGTTATATACAGGATCGCAATCTTTCATCTTTTTTCTTCCCCGGAATTTCCATAATTTTTCAATCTGTTTTGCTATCTGGAATTTTTAACCATGGCGGGAAGATGCCCAGGTTTTTTCCTTTCCGAGGCTGGCGTTATAATCCGGAGAAAGTCAATGATATTGGCCAGACGATTGCGCCGCCGTATGATGTCATTACCCCGGCGGAGCAGGAGCATCTCTATGCCCGGTCTCCTTACAACTTTGTCCGGCTGATTCTGAATAAGGCACCGGGGGAGCAGCGGTATCACGAGGCTGCCCGGTTCCTGCGGGAGTGGGAAGCGCACGGAATCGTCGTGCAGGAGCCGGAGAGAGCACTGTATCTGATGGACCAATCATACCGGTTGGACGGAGAAGAGGTGACTCGTTCAGGAATTGTGGGGGCCCTGCAGCTGGAGGAACTGGGCGGCAGCATCCTGCCCCATGAACAGACCATCGATAAGCATATTCAGGATCGATTCCGGCTGATGGAAGAGAGCCATACGAATCCGGGACAGATTTTCATGAGTTATCGCGATCAATCCCTGACTATCGAATCTGTTGCCGAAGAAGTCAGAACCGAACAGCCGATTATAGATGTACGCATTCCGAACCACGCCAGGTATCGTCTCTGGAAAATCACTACTTCGGAAACTCTCCGGAAAATCCAACGGACGCTGGAATCCACTTCGGCGATTATCGCCGACGGCCACCATCGGTATAAAACCGCCCTCCGGTTTTTTCGGGAGTATCCGGACATTCCGGGCAGCAACCGGGTGATGGTCACCCTGGTGAATGCGTACAATCCAGGGATGCTTGTCCTGCCCACCCATCGGCTGGTAAAAGATGCGTCCATCGATATAAGTGCACTTGTCAGCTCCCTGCGGGATATTTTTGCCGTGGAACAGGTATCTTCTCCCCAAACACTCCTCCAACGGATGGAAATAGGTCATGACCACTCTGCCATTCAACTGGGAATGTATCATAAATCCTCCCGGGCTGCGTTTTTGCTGACATTTCTTAAGGAAGACCATCTGCAGGACATGTTTCCGGATACTCCCGGGGCCTATCAGCGGTTAGATGTGAACGTGCTCCATCACTTCATTTTAAAGCAGCTTTTCCAAATCGATACGGATAATCAGGAATCGCTGGAGCGCTTAAACTATATTCGCGGGTGTGACTTAATGCCGGAGATGCTTGAGCAGCAACAAGATTATGACCTCGCTTTTTTTGTGAATCCGCCGGATCTGGACGCCATCTTTGCCATCGCAGAATCCGGCCGGATCCTGCCCCAGAAAACCACCTACTTTTACCCGAAAATTTACTCCGGGATTCTCTTCCGGTGCTTCGGTGCGGAATGACATGTACATAAGTATATAAGTATATAGGTACATAGGATTGAATGTGTGATGGATTGATTGAGATTGTCAGGTGGACTAAAACAGGAAAAGCGTTGAAAAGTTCTCGCAAGTGCTGCCAAGTGCCAACAAGTTCCGACAAGTGCTCACAAAAAATTTTTACAAGAAACTGAGTCTATTTAGAAAACGCTCCGAAGGAGAGCCTCTGGCTCAGAGACCGCCTCGCCCCGAAGGGGTGCTCCGAAGGAGTCTCTTCGAGGCCTTTGGCAAAGAGATCCCGTGAGGACGGGACAAAGAAACTACAACATATATCTGTCCAAATAGCGGAATAAAGTTTGCATATAGTTCGTATACATACTAACTATACGTCAGATTCAGCATCTTGTATCAGGCCCATGTTTTCTAAACACTCTCAAGAAACTGCAAAGTTCCCACACTTGCTTTTAATCTCAAATAATGCACCGGTCTTTTCTTGCAAGAACCTGTGAGCGCTTGTAAGAACTTGCCAGCACTTGTTTCCAATCCAGCACTTGCTTTCGTGTGATGGACACATTAGGTTTGATTTATGCTCGGCCAATTCGCATAATCATACTCAAAAATTCGTTCCATTTCCGGAGGGTTCATCTAATCCTGTTTGCACGAAAAGAACAAGAGTGATTCCCGGTGCTATCAATTTATCCCGCCATCCAGAAGACCACGTTTGTCAAAGCGTGGATGAATGGTCTTCTGGGCGGGATTCCGCCCAGACTCCGCCTGTGTGCGGAGTCAAAGGAGGAACCCCGGCTGTTAAGCCGGGGGGCTCCATATCGTGAACTTAGTGCATAATCTTATGATCGAATTGCGAATATGAGAGGAGTTGGGTGATGAAAAAATCGAAACATTCCATATCACGACGGAATTTTTTAGGGACGCTGGGTGCAATCACAGCGGGATTTCCCTTTGTGACAGTGCTTGGCAGGCAGCAGTCAGGGCTGGAGACCATTCCCGGGAATGCTCCCGGGAATGTCGTCTTCGTTCTGAGCGACGATCACCGGTACGATTTCATGGGATTCATGAACACGCCCCCGTTTTTGGAAACACCGAACATGGACCGGATGGCCGGGGAAGGGGCTCATCTGCAGAATGCCTTTGTGGCCACCTCGTTGTGCTCGCCAAGCCGGGCATCCATTTTGACCGGACAGTATGCACACAGGCATGGGGTGGTGGACAACCAGACGCTGGTCCCGGAGGGAACCATCTTTTTTCCACAGTACCTGCAGGAACTGGGGTATGAGACGGCCTTCATCGGGAAATGGCACATGGGACACGCCAGCGACGAACCACGTCCCGGTTTTGATCACTGGGTGAGTTCCCGGGGGCAGGGGGAATACTATAACCCGACCCTGAACGTGGATGGCGAAAGGATGCAGAAGGAAGGATATATCTCTGATATCCTGACCGATTATGCTGTGGACTGGCTGGAGCGTGATCATAGGAAGCCGTTCTTCTTATTTCTTTCTCATAAAGCGGTTCATGCCATGTTTCAACCGGCGAAACGGCATCTGGGAACCTATGAAAATGCGCCAGTCGCCTATCCGGCAAGTATGGCCAATACCGTACAGAATTATCGCGGGAAACCCCGCTGGGTGGAGGAGCAGCGCTCCAGCTGGCACGGCGTGGATTATATGTATCACGGCCAGATGGACTTTGATACGTTTTATCGGCGCTATTGTGAAACTCTGCTGGGATTGGACGAGAGCATCGGCCGGGTGCTGGATTCCCTGGAATCCCAGGGTTTGGGAAAATCCACCCTCTTGATGTATATGGGGGATAACGGGTTCTGTTTCGGAGAGCACGGGCTGATCGACAAGCGTCATATGTATGCACCTTCCATGCGGGTTCCGCTGCTGACATATTGTCCTGACCTGATCAAACCCGGGACGCAAATTCCTCAGATGGTGCAGAACATTGATATTGCGCCGACTATTTTAGAAGCTGCGGGAGCGAGAGCGCCGGATCATATGGATGGAGATTCGTTTCTACCTCTCCTGAGAGGAGAGGCAACCTCCTGGCGTGATGAAGTCTATTACGAATACTACTGGGAATGGAATTTTCCGCAAACACCCACCACGCTTGGAATCAGGACTGATCGATATCAGTATATCTTTTACCATGGAGTCTGGGATATCAGCGAGCTCTATGATCTTGAGAATGATCCGGAAGAGATGCACAATCTTATTCACCATCCTGAACACCAGCAACTTATCGAGGATCTGAATAATCGAATGTGGACCTGGCTCGAAGAAACCGACGGGATGAAAATTCCACTCCGGCGTAATCAGGGGTTTCAGGGAGCAAATCGGTTAAAGCACTAATTGATCCGGTTACGGTGTGGTTCAGCCTTCGCAGGGTGGTTGCTGTCTGTACTCCCTGGGAAAAGAAGCGGATGGATCAGTCATGGACAGGAGAGCATTTCTAAAACATTTCACTGGTGTGGTGCTAGCTGCACCTTTCAGTGGATGTTTACGGAAGAAGGAGAGAGCAGTGAATGAACACTTTCCGAACGTTGTGTTAATCATGACGGATGACCAGGGCTGGGGAGATATTCATGATCATGGCAACAACCTGATCGAAACACCGGTGCTGGGTCAACTGCGAGAAGAAGGTGCCCGATTTGATCGCTTTTTCGTGAGTCCCGTATGTGCTCCGACCCGGGCGGGTATGTTGACAGGCCGGTATTACCCTCGTTCCGGAGTGCACGGTGTTACCAGAGGCTATGAAACCATGCGCAGCCAGGAGGTAACGCTTGCCGAGATATTGAAATCCTCCGGATATGCCACGGGATGTTTCGGGAAATGGCATAACGGAGCCCATTATCCCCACCATCCGAATGGGCAGGGATTTGATGAGTTCACAGGGTTTTGCGCGGGGCATTGGAACAATTACTTTGATACCACTCTGGACCATAACGGGGACATGATTAAAACCCAGGGATACATTACCGATGTGCTTACCGACCGGGCGCTGCAGTTCATTGAACTCAACCAGAATTACCCCTTCTTCTGCTATGTTCCCTATAATGCGCCGCACTCTCCCTGGCAGGTGCCGGATAAGTATTTTGACAAATACAAACAAAAAGGTCTCACAGATAAGCTGGCCTGCGTTTACGGGATGGTGGAAAATGTGGATGACAATATCGGACGGATTCTTTCCAGGTTGGAGGTTCTGGGATTGGCAGAGAGCACTATTGTAATCTTCCTCACAGATAATGGGCCCAACAGCGATCGATATAACGGGGATATGCACGGCCGCAAGGGCAGTGTTCATGAAGGCGGAGTACGGGTCCCGTGCTTTATCCGGTGGCCAGGGCACATTCAACCGGGAACCCAGGTGAAGCATATTGCCGCTGATGTTGATATTCTGCCGACGATTGTCGACCTCGCCGGAGTGCCGGTCTCTCCGTCTCATTCCCTTGACGGGGTGAGCTTGAAGCCGCTGTTACTCGGAGAACCGGGTGATTGGGAGTTTAAGGATCGCATGCTGTTTACGTTCCGGGATGATGCCGGCGACGGAACCCCCGGGGCAGTGCGAACCCAGCGATGGAGGGCAGTCTATGACGGAGAGGACGAGTGGGAATTATTTGACATGACAACAGATCCGGGAGAACAGGAAGATGTTGCTATTCAACATCCGGATGTCCTTGATCAGCTGGTAGAAGCATATGAGAACATAGTGCAGGATGTTGCCAGTGAGGGATTTGAGACCATTCCCATCGAAATCGGGCATCCCGAAAGTCCGGATGTGGTGCTGCCGGCGCATGAAGCATTTTTGTATCCCGGAATTGGTGACGGTATCAGTTATCACGGGTCAGCCGGCTGGGCAAATGATTGGGTCACGAATTGGAGCAGTATCGACGCCTATCCGTATTGGGAGGTGGATATACGGAAAAGTGGCACCTATGCTGTTACTTTGATGTATGTCTGTAGTCAAGAAAATGTTGGCGCTGAAGTTGTGGTGAGAATAGGCGAGCAAACGCTGCAGGGACGTGTTCAGCAAGCGCATGATCCGGAACCGGTTCCGAGTCCGGATCGGGTGCCCCGAAAAGAAGTGTATGAAAAGATCTGGGCGCCGCTGCAGTTGGGCCATCTGGAATTCAGTGAAGGGCGCAAACAGGTAAAGGTGAAAGCACTACAAAAGCCCGGGGAACAGGTGATGGATTTAAAGGCGGTACGAATCAGCAGTATCTGACACAATAAGCGGAACCACGAATAACGCGAATTTTCACGAATTAAATTCCTCATACCGAGATGAAAAGGCTGTCTGAGAACAAGAAGTCAAGTAGAGATAATGTCATCCTGAGCGGAGTCCCGGTGTGTGGGATCCCGGCTTGCCGGGAAAGGATCTCCTTGATTTTCCCGCTGACCCCTGTTATGTAAGAGTCTTAGCAAGTTGGAAGCATCATTCTAGGGGATCCTTCCCCCGGTAAACCGGGGTCAGGATGACAGTTTTATCCCGCCATCCAGAAGACCACGTTTGTCAAAGCGTGGATGAATGGTCTTCTGGGCGGGATTCCGCCCAGACTCCGCCTGTGTGCGGAGTCAAAGGAGGAACCCCGGCTGTTAAGCCGGGGGGCTCCATTTGACACTGTATTCTCCCGCAACATCCATGCAACGGCTCTATGGTACACCGATAAAGGAATTAACTGACTCTCATCCGATCCATTCGGAGATCATAAGTTGACGGCTTGTGGATAATGCTCACGCATATACTGAATCATGGTCTGCAATAATTCCTGTTTTCTCTGCCCTTGCCGGGTCTCTTCCGCAATATAGGTGTTCTGCAGCAGGGTAATTTCATAGGTTAGGAAGTCTATCAGGTAGTCTTCGGCAGTTTTTCCATGAGCACTGTCCGGATAGCGCGTCATAAAATCCAGGAAAAGGATAAAAGAGAGAGGCCAGTCCTGTTTATAAGGCTTCCATTGATTTTGCACTTCAGATGCACACACGGCAAAGACCAGATCATTCAATTGAGTATCCCGATCTTCTACCATTTTTCTTGCCATCCCGCGGTAATAGACCAGTAAATCATACTGGGCATCGGATTGGTCGCGAGATGCCAGATATTGTGTTTCCCGCACCTTCTGTTTCCACTTTTTGGTATCTTCGGCAATGTGGTCAAAGGTATAGACCAGAGGCCAGGTCAACCACATGCCCTGAACTTCGCCGTTAATTCGACCTGGTCGAAATCGCGCTGATTTCGCTACGTCCAGCGCGGCACTGTCCAGAATGCCATAACCTGAGGAGCGGTAAATATTCGCCTGTCGAACCATGCCCTCTTCGTCAATGTAAATGCGCAGTAATACTTTTCCTTCTATATTTTCATCATATGCCTGTATCGGATATTTCAATTGCACACTGTCCTTGATCAATTTGGGAGCAGCATTCGGCCCTGGCTGGCAGGCCAGAGAAAAAAGGGCGAGCAGAGCCGTAAGAAGAGCAGTAATAATATATCGATGGTTATGATGAATGTTCAGGAAATTGTCTGACATATATCTCTGTGCGGTGAATGTTCTCAATAGTCCTCTCCGTTCTCACTACACCAGGTACTACACTGGTTGCACACCTGCAATTTACAGCTTATTTACGCGTGAACAACGCTAGTTGTTGCAGTATTATCGGAGATTGGAAGATAAAACCGGATACCGGGAATGAGTCTATTTAGAAAACGCCTCGCCCCGAAGAATCATTTGGGGTAACATACAAGGGATGCCTTCGGCAAAGAGATCCCGTGACGACGGGACAAAGAAAGTATAACCTGGATTATTCATAAACCAGAGAAGAATAGCACGCGGATGCCCACGGAAACAATGGATACCCACAGATTAAAGACTCGTGAAACGTGAGAAGTGAAAAGTAAGCAGGCCGGACGGCAGGGGATGAAAAGCACGACTGAAAGAAAAGAGGTGTGCGTCAAGAGGAAAAAGTCTCAGCCGCCACCCAGTTGGGTACAGAGGAATAGAGGGGCGGGGGATCTGTGGTCATCCCCGACGTATCGGGGCAGGCTCTGTTTTTCTGTGTTCATCTGTCCCAACGGGATCCCCTTGGGATGTGCCATTTTTTTATGAATTATCCAGGATAAAATATATCCGTCCAAATAGCGTACTAAATTTTGCTTATATCTTCTCTCCATACTAAACAGAAGCCAGGTTCACCAACTTGTATCAGGCTCCTGTTTTCTAAACACTCTCGGGAATAAAAAAACCTCCGCAGGCGAGCGGTTATTTCACCTGCGGAGGGAGCGGGTTGCATTCTTCACAGGAGATAGGAATTCACCACATTTTCGAGGGCTTCCTGGCGTCCACTCGTCAGTGCCGGCTTTCCTTTATCCAGAATAAACGCTTCCAGGGATTCCAGATCGGCTGTGCCGTCCATGATGTCTTTCCCGATGCCGGAAGTGTAGCTGCGGTAGCGTTCGCGGAGATTGTTGCTCAGCGCTTCATCCTGCATGATTTCGTGAGCCACCAGCAGGCCCTTGGCGAAGGTATCCATCCCGCCGATATGGGCATGGAACAGATCGATGGTGTCAAAGGAACCCCGGCGGGCGTGGGCGTCAAAGTTGAGTCCCCCGGATCCCAGCCCGCCCTGGTTGAGGACAATCAGCATGGCATAGGTGGTATCGTAAATATCGGTGGGGAACTGATCGGTATCCCAGCCCAGCATCAGATCACCACGGTTCGCATCGATGCTGCCCAGCATACCGGCGGCGGAGGCCACGGTCAGATCGTGGTGGAAGGTATGCCCGGCCAGCGTGGCGTGATTGGCTTCCACATTCAATTTGAAATCATCCTCCAGATCATACTTCCGGAGAAAGCCGAGGACCGTGGCGGCGTCATGATCGTATTGATGTTTGGTGGGTTCGCACGGTTTCGGTTCGATTAGAAACTGCCCGTCGAATCCGATTTTCCTCTTGTAATCCACGGCCATGTGAAAGAACCGGGCCAGCTGCTCCTGCTCGTGTTCGTAATCGGTGTTCAAAAGGGTTTCGTACCCTTCTCTGCCGCCCCAGAACACATAATTCACTCCGCCCAGTTCGTGGGTGGCATCGATGGCATGCTTCACCTGGGCCGCGGCGTGGGCGAACACATGGGCGTCGGGATTGGACCCGGCGCCGTGAGTATAGATGGGATCGGCAAACAGACAGGCCGTGCCCCAGAGCAATTGTTTGCCGGTGGCTTCCTGCAGCTGTTTGGCTTCGGCCACGATGGTGTCGAGGTTCCGGCAGGTTTCCGCAAAATCCGCGCCTTCCGGGGCGATATCGCGGTCATGGAAGCAGTAATAGTCGACCCCCAGTTTCTGGAAGAATTCGAAGGCCGCCCGCAGCGTCGCCCGGGCCCGTTCCATGGGATCACTCGGGTCCCACCAGGGCCGCTGGTACGCCGGGCCGCCGAACATGTCCGTTCCGTCCCCCATCATGGTGTGCCAGTAGGCCACGGCAAACCGGAGATGTTCCGCCATGGTTTTCTCGCCCACTGTCTGGTCGGGATTGTAGCACTTGAACGCCAGCGGATTCTCCGATTCCGGGCCTTCGTACTGAATCGGTGCCGCGACTTCGGGAAAAAATTCGTGTAACATGGAGTCCTCCTGTTGTTCTCATGAAAAGTTTGTCATGGGGCTTGCCGTCCTGTCTGCCCCATCAGTGGCCCAGCCGGTCGTACACCGTAAACGCTTCGTCGAAATTCTCCCTGAGCGAGTGATAGAGATGTTGGTATACCGGATACAACTGATCATAGATGGCGGCGGTTGTTTCATCGGGGTGGATAGTATGGGTAACTTCCACCACCTTGGTGACGGCGTCGGCCACATCTGTGAACACCTCTACCCCCACCCCTGCCAGCAAGGCAGCCCCGATGGCAGGTCCTTCCTCAATATTCGTGGTCACCACCGGCTGGTGGAACACGTCCGCCAGCATCTGCCGCCAGAGCGGGCTTTTCGCCCCGCCGCCGGTGATGCGGATCTGGGTCGGTGTCACCCCCAGATCCCGGACCAGGTCCAGAGAGTCCCGCATGCCGAAGGAGACCCCTTCCAGAATTGCGCGTGCAAAATGCTTTTTCGTATGAATCGGCGCCAGTCCAAAGAAGACTCCCCGGGCTTTCGCATCCCGGTGGGGCGTCCGCTCCCCGCTGAGGTAGGGCAGGAACAGCACCCCCTCGGATCCCGGCGGAACGGAGGCGGCCTGCGTATTGAGCAACGCATCGGCGCTGTCGGGAATCGATTTGGCCAGCATCGTTTCGGCTTCGGCGAACGTGTTGCGAAACCAGTTCCACGACGCGGCGGCGGAGAGCATCACCCCCATCAGATACCACCGGTGCGGGACGGCATGATTAAAGCTGTGAATGCGCCCCTGGGGATCCGTGGTCATCTGGTCGGTATGGGCCACCACGGTGCCGGACGAGCCGAGACTGGCCAGCACCAGCCCCTCCGAGACGATGCCGTTGCCGACCGCACTGCACGCATTGTCCGCGCCGCCGGCCACCACCCGGGTGTCGTCCGGCAGCCCCGTTGCCGCCGCCGCTTCTTTGGAAATGGTGCCGACCACCTCCACCGATTCCAGGACGTCCGGGAGCATCGCGAGAGGTACGTCTAATTGCTCCAGGAGTTCTTCGGACCAGCGGCGATGCGCCACATCAAAGAGCAGGGTGCCGGCCGCATCCGATACGTCGGTGCACAGGCGGCCTGTGAACCGGTACAGAATATAATCCTTGGGGAGCAGCAGCGTGGCTACCTTGTGATAATTTTGCGGCTCATGCTCTTTGAGCCAGAGGACCTTCGGTGCCGTGAACCCTTCCAGGGCCGGATTGCCGGCCAGGTCGATCAGCGCTTCTTCTCCGATAGTGCGGGTGATAGTGTCACACTGCAGAAAGGTCCGGGTGTCATTCCAGAGCATCGGCCGGCGAATCACCTGCTGATTGCTGTCCAGGAACACCGAGCCGTGCATCTGTCCGCTGACAGCCAGGCCGCGCACCGCTGCCGGCTGCACGGCGTCCGCTGCCAGCACCTCGCGGACGGCCCCGACCACGCCGGTCCACCAGTCCGCCGGATCCTGTTCCGACCAGCCGGCTTTCGGTTGGTAGAGGGGATAACTCCGCGAGGTCAACGCCAGGATCGTGCCCGACTCCTCCAGGGCCAGCACTTTGACGCCGGATGTCCCCAGATCGATGCCCAATACAATACTCACTGTGTACCCCTTTCCTGGTAATGAGAGACAGATTGACTGAAGATTCTCTTCGAGGTCTGATAAAGAGTGGTGACCATTCGCAAGATTTTACAACTCATATAGTGTTGTAACTTTCTCTGCATGAATATTACTGCTATTATGGTGACCGATCAGGTTCTTTTGAGGCTACAAATCAAATTAGATATAAATAATTTTTGTTGCAATTCTTAAATTTCATAAAGGAAGGCCCGCAGAAATTTATCCCATCTATCACAGAGAATCTCCCTCTCACCGTGGGGAGAAGAAACGGATGGTATTTTCTGGGTCACTCATCACCGCAGTATCGGATGATGGCCGATGTCAGGCGGGACGTGCAATACACACCTCCGGACTGCAACATGGACGTCCCATAATGTGCCGGACATCAGGGATTGTCATTCGATCCACCGGGGCAGCTGCGCAGGAGATCCGTGAACCCTCTGGCAAATTCATTGCCGGCTGGGTTCTTTTTGCGGACTCCCCGCACACCAATTGTCTGGTGTGCATATTTGTATTGCAGCTATCACAGGAATGCATGGCGAAGCTCCGATCTTTCCTGGTATGAATATAGTTGATAATCGCACAGGAATTTCTATCTTTAAGATACAAAAAATTAAAGAGTCCGGGATATGACCCCACCCAAGAAGGTAACAATTGATGATGTTGCGGTTCATGCCGGTGTTTCCAAGGGAACAGTTTCAGCCGTTATTAATGACAAGCCGACAGTGAACTCGCAGACTCGGGAGCGTGTATTGAAATCTATCCAGGAATTGAATTATCGACCGAAAGGGGTTGCCCGGAATCTGAAAAAAGAAAAAGCACAGAGTATCGGGCTTGTCGTTAAAGAAATTAATAATCCTTACATTTCAGCGCTCATTCTGGGCGTGAAAGAATATGCTTGTGAGAAGAATTATTCGTTGTATGTCGCCAGCTCCGAAGGGGATCATATAGAAGAATGCCATATGATTGGGATGTTCTCAGCGAAAGATTTCAGCGGGATTATCATTTCTCCTGTCCTGGGCAATCCTGCTGAAATCAATCATCTGTTCAGTCTGAAAAAGATGAATTGCCCTTTTGTACTGCTTGAGGAGTTGGAGGGTATTCACGCGAACGTAGTGAGCATCAATAATTTGAAAGCAACCAAAGAAGTTACCCGGTACCTCTTTGAATTGGGCCATTCAAAGATACTCTATTTCGCGGGGCCGCGATACACTTCGCACACGAAAGAAAAACTCGCAGGTTTCCGGGAGGCGTTTAGCGAAAGTCCCTATATCTTTAATCAGGAAAAGATGGTCGTCTGGTGCGGATCACAGTTGAATCAGGGGTATCAAACCGGCTTGAAGTATTTCGAAAACAGGTCCCGGGATGAATTTCCTACTGGGATCGTTTGCTTTAATGATCTTTCTGCTCTGGGATTGATGTCTGCGCTGAATGAATTGGGCATCCAGGTGCCGGATGAGATTTCGGTTGTCGGGCACGATAATATTGAACTCGCTGCACGATGGCCCATTCCGTTGACCACCGTACATGTGCCTATCCGTGAGATTGGAAAAAAGGCTGCGGAACTTTTGATCAGAAATATTGAGTCCGAGGAATCCTTACCGGCTGAACTCACCGAAATGGATTCGGAACTGATTGTGCGTGACTCTACGCGAACATTAAGTTAATCTGGTGTGTGGAATTTAAGATATGACGATTAAGCGAGCTCGGTATCTATTATCGGTTCAGTACGTACGCCGGCACCCGGCAATCGATTCTTTTGAAGCACTCGGTGAGCACCGAGATTCCCTGCGAAGTTGGGTTTAGTAACGAGGTATATAGTCATATAAACATAAGCCAAGCTCACCAACTTGTATCAGACGCATGTTTTCTAAACATTTTCAAGTAACTGGTGCAAGTTCCCTGGTACGCGTATTGTAAGGATACCATTTGTTGGGTGCCCGCTTTCATTTTTTGCCGTTTCCGTACACGTTAATATTTGAGCAGGGGCATGTGAGAGATCCGCAATAAATCGTTCGGTAAGCACCTCATAGCGGCTCCATGAGCCGCTTGCGCGCTCCGTCATTTCACAGCCTCCTCCTGATGGCGGAGCGCTTCTTTTCCCGTCACGGAGATTCCCTGGCTGGTTTGGGCTTTGTATTGTCCTGCTAAATTTATAATTTCTTAATACTTAAGGAACTATGAATTAAGGAAATATTATAGCAATAATGCAGGTGGTGAGCAGACGAATATGAGTAAAACACATTCGCTTTCACGACGATCGTTTTTAATGACTCTGGGAGGCATTGTTCCGGCTGGTCCGTTGTTGCTCCGAAATCAATTCACCGGAGCATCAGGAAATACAAGGCCGAACATTTTATGGCTGATAGCCGATGACGCCGGCTGGAAGGATTTCGGATGTTACGGACATCCGACCGTGAGGACACCACATATTGATGCGCTGGCCGAGCACGGTATTCAATTCACCAACGCTTTTGTCACCACCCCCCAGTGCAGTCCGAGCCGGGCAAGTACCTGGACCGGGAAATATGCCCATACCATCCGGGCGGAGGATCTCCATGATCCGCTCCCGGAGAATGAGACAATGTTAACGGAACCACTGCAACGGCGGGGATATTACTGCGGAAATGTTGGCAAATTGCACCTTGGCAGACCAACCAGGAGAAGGTTTGATTTTGTTCACCGGGATGTGGAAGCCTGGCGTAATTTCCTGGCCCGGCGTCCCAAAGACAATCCGTTTTTCCTGGCTGTGGGATTCAAGGATCCACATCGGCCCTATCCCGATACCGGAGATCAGATCCTGTACCGAAAGAGCGAAGTGGTGGTCCCGCCGTATCTGCCGGATACGGATAAGGTGCGGCAGGATCTTGCTCTTT
>CAYPST010000067.1:0-22321 GCA_964413425.1 uncultured bacterium | reverse complement strand
GCGAGCACCACTGCCAGGTGTTCCCCCGCCCGCATCCGGTCAATGCAGTTGTCTAAGATGGTTTCAATTTCAATATTCATGTGATCACCAATTTTTAGGAACCACGAATGACACGAATTTGCACGAATTAAAAAAAAGTTAAGAGGAAAGAGTAAATAGAAAAGAGTAGGTGGTGCATACTCTAAGTGGTCCTGGAAATGCAGTACAATAAATTATTTTCTGCCCAACCACTCTTGACTCTTCATTTATTTCCTTTTTTTTCGTGTGAATTCGTGGAATTCGTGGTTGCATTCTTTCTTTTTGTCATTCGTAGTTTCTCTTTCTTATTGTTCCGGAAGCATCTTTCGTAATTGCTTCAACGCCCGGAACTGCAGTGCGCGCACGGCTTCCGGCGTTTTGTCCAGGAGTTCGGCGACCTCGTTTGCCTGATACCCTTCCACGAATCGGAGCAGCACCACCTCCTGCTGGTCCGCTGTGAGCTGCTGGATTCCTTTGCGGAGCTCCTCCTTGAGAAATTGCTGTTCAATTGGCGCACTGTTGCTTTCAAAGAATTCAATCGTTTCACCCACGGCACTGGTGTCGCTCCGTACTGATTTCTTCCGATAGTAATCCACAATCCGGTTGGAAGCGATTCGATAGATCCAGGCCAGAAAGTTCCCCTGCTGCCTTTGAATCGAGTCGAGCATGCGCACAAACACATCATTGGTTAAATCTTCCGCGTCCTCTCTGGTGTTGACCCGGTAATAAATGTATCGGTAGATTTTTGAGTACAGCAGCGTAATCAACCTGGATTGTGCCTGGGTATCCTCCTGTCTCGCCAGGTTCGCCAGCGCCTGGATTTCCTGGTCATCCACCTGAGCCGGGGGTTGTGGCATTCGTTGTCTCACCGTGTATAGACGAACTATTCCCGAGTATGTTACGGGCTAATATAGAAAATTTGCCGGAAAGTTGTAGAAAGGAAACACAATACGGAAAAACTCAAGTATGCAAAAACAAAAGGATAAGAAGACGAGAATTTAAAATTCAATACTCACTACCGAAATACTCCAATATTCAATACGCCGACACTCAGAATCCCAACCCGCTTTCCCGCAGATATGGCAAGATTTCAAGAATACAAAACTGTAGGAATTCATGAATACAAGAATGCAAAGGGATCAGTGCTTCAAGATTATCTGTGAGCACATACTGCAACCGGGAAGAATGCATAATGGGAGTGAGTCATGCGCATCAGAGTCGTAACTGTTCAATGTGGGCCGGACTCGGCACTGGTTCCACCCGGACAATCCGAAAGTCTCACTCCCACTCCCCGGAATCGACATACTCCTCCGGGTGCTTCTCGAACTGCTCCTGGCAGCCTTCGCAGCAAAAGTAATAGGTTTCTCCCTGATACGTCGTGGTATAGGTTTGATCTTCTTCCGGGACGGGCATATGGCATACCGGATCGTAGGGCATAGTTTTCTCCTTTGCTTTATTGTGTTGGTTATGTTTCCCCCGTTGCGCCAGGAAGATGCCGCCTGCCAGCACGATCACGAATAGCCCGATGAAATAGGCCCCGTAATCCTGGGACGGCTGCAGAAAGTTGTCAAATTGAATGGGGATCACGGTCCCCTGCTGCAGTCCTCCTGCGGCCAGCTGGACGACGGACTGATCTCCTGCAGTTTCCAGCCGATCCAGTTTCCGACTGCTTACCTGCGTTCTCTGCCGTTTGACCAGCGCCACATATGAGTCCACCGGATAGGGGATCTCTTCCTGAAACCTGTACTGTTCCGATTCCACCGGTATCTGGTAGGAGAGCACCACATCCTTGCTGCCCGGGAGTACTTCCATGGTGTCATAGAACCCGTCCTGATCCAGCCCGACGCAGCACTGCATGAATCCCTTCCCCGGCCGGATGTTGGTCGCATCATCCGGCAGCTGAAACGATAAGGTTTTGTATGCATTCCGGGAAACCGGCACCGTACCGATGAATGCTTTGTTTCCGGTATTGACGACGCGCATCATCTGCTGAACAAGTAATAATCCCTCTCCCTCTTTCAATATGGTATGTTGCATGGCGATCTTCAGATTGGCATCCGAACGGGTGGTGTCATACACAGTGAGTTGAATGGGTTGATCCGCGGGTGACGGCTCTTCCCAGCGAACATCATCGTACTTGATTATCTGATAGGCCAGATAGACTCCATACGTCCCATTTTCCTGCAGACCATCAAAGGAAAAATTTCCGGCTCCATCCGTGGTATCCGCAGCGATGATTTGTTCTTCCTGACCGGCATATTTCTTCAGGGCCACAGGATAATGAGCAAGCGGCTGTTCGGTGGTGCCGTTGGTAATCGTTCCATGCACCTGGTATCCTGAGACAAGCCAGGGTAGAGTGACCAGCTGAAAGAGTAAAACTTTATGTCTCATTTTCATGATTGCCTCCTTTCAACAATGCTCCGCAATCCTGACAATAATTGGCTTCGGGTTGTGTGGAAACTCCACACTCGTGACAATATGGTCTTTGTCCGGTTTCCTGCTGAGATGCTGGTTTCGCATCGGTATCCATTTGTTTGAGTATAGACGCTGCTTTGAATTTGTATTCGCGGGTAAGCATGGAATAATCATCCTCATTGAGCTTGCCCAGGCGGTAATCAAATTCAATATCTTTAATCTGGTTGACCAGCATATCCTTCTGATATTCCAATTCCTGGTGACCGTTGGAGGCAAACAACATCTTCAGAGAGCCCACATCCGAGGCATTTAAAAAAGGCGTTAACAGCACGTAGATGCTGGCCAGTACGATTCCGAGTAACAGTACGGTAAACATAGTTAATCCTCGATCTTGTGTAATTCTTCTTCCACTGCGCTTAGATATGGACCATCATTCCTCTCCAGAGATTCAGTATCCGGCTGGCTCTGTGTGGAGTGCCCGGACCAGCGTTTCAGCAGCAATGCAATCACAGCGGCCGCCCCTGCCAGCACCAGGAATGGCATCACCCAGGCGCTCAGATTGAAGCCCTGCTTTGGTGGCGCTGCCAGAATGGCCTGTCCGTGCTGCTCTACATATATGTCCAGAATCTCCGCTTTCGACCGGCCGGCATTGATCATCTGTTGAATATTGTTCGTCATCTGATCTGCGGTACCACACTGACAGCTATACAGTACCATGGTACAGCCGCAGGTGCACATCAGCGCCTTGCTGACATCTGATACGAGCACCTCCGGCTCAGCCGACAGGCTGAGGGGAATGATCAGCAGGAGCACGCTCAGTTTTGTCAGTCTTCCGGGTAAATTGTGTATCACGTTTTTTGTCCTTTTTCTTGGATTTTCCAAATGGATACAAAGCAAGCAACGTTCCGAACGCCATCACCATACCACCGATCCAGATCCAGGCAGTCAGCGGATTGATGTGTACCTTGAACACTGCCTGGTCATCCGAATTCGTTCCGGCGTAGATGATATACAGGTCTTCTTTCAGCGTCTGGTGCAGAGCGATTTCAGTGTGCGGTTGGTCTTCCCTGCCCCGGTGAAGACGTTTCTCCGGACGCATGGTGGTATACATACTGCCGTCTTTGTAGACATTCAGCCGGGCTCCGAACCGGGTCATTTCCGGCTCCGGTGTGGTATAGAGACCGGCCATTTCGAGGGTATACTCTCCGACCTGTTGCTGCTGATTCTCTGCAAGCACAATTTCCTGTTCCGTCTTAAATCCCATAGATCCGGTGATACCAACGAAGATTAACACGACTCCCAGATGGATGATATACCCTCCGTACCGGCGTTGATTGGCAGTGACCAGGCGCCGAATGGCGTTCAGGAGTGTGCGCCGGCCTGAGCGCATCTTTGCCCGGATGCCCTTCCAGAACTCCATCCCAATGGAATAGAGGGCAAAAATGGAGAACAGAAATGCCATGAGGCTGTACACACTCCGGATCCCGCTGAACCACAAAATCACGCCACCGAGCATACTGATCAGCAGTGGCCAGAAAAAATTCCGGCGAAAGTTCTTGCCGGTCGCCTTGCGCCAGGCAATCAGCGGGCAGATACCGGTAAGCAACAAAAGCGCCAGGAAGACAGGAGTGCCAACCTGATTAAAGAAGGGAGCCCCCACTGTGATCTGGTTTTTGGTGACCGCTTCGGAGATCATTGGAAACAGTGTACCCCAGAGAACGGCAAACGCTGCCCCCAAGCAAAAGCAGATTGTTTAGCAGAAAGCTGCTCTCACGGGACAGCAACGAGTCCAGTTGATGCTCGGATTGTAATTCCGGCAGGCGCGTCAGAATCAGATAGGCGGCGAACCCTCCCGACAGCAGAATCGCCCAGAAGAACAATGGACCCACGGCCGATTGGCCGAACGAATGCACGGACGAGATCAGCCCGCTGCGGGTGATGAAAGTGCCGAGAATCGTCAGAAGAAAAGTGATCACAATGAGCGACACATTCCAGACCTTCAGCATTCCCCGGCGTTCCTGAATCATGACTGAGTGGAGAAAAGCAGTACCGGTGAGCCAGGGCAGAAATGAGGCATTTTCCACGGGATCCCAGGCCCAGAATCCGCCCCAGCCCAGTTCCACATAGGCCCATTTCATACCGAACAGGTTCCCCAGGGTGAGGAAAAACCAGGCGATGATGGTCCATTTCCGGGTGGTGGTAATCCACCGGGAGTCCAGCCGGCGGGTTAACAACGCTGCAATCGCAAAGGCGAACGGAATACTGAAGCCGATATAACCGAGATAAAGCGTAGGCGGATGCAACACCATCCCCGGATTCTGCAGGAGTGGATTGAGTCCGTTTCCATCTGCCGGAGTGAAACGTAGGGTCTGAAACGGGTTCTCGGCAAACAGCATCAGGAAAAGAAAAAATCCCTGGAGGGCCATTAATGTGGTGATGACATACGGCATAAGCTGATGATGCCTCTGTCTGTTCTGGTAAACTGTCAGCGCTGAAAATCCGGCCAGAATCCAGGACCAGAACAGCATCGACCCCTTCTGCCCTGCCCAGAGTGCGGTTAGCGTGTAGAAGGGGGACAGCGTGGAATTGGTATAACTGGCCACATATTCCACCCGGAAATCGTGTCGTAAGAGTGCAACCACCAGAATGGCAGTGGCGATAGAGAGCAAACCGAAGTTCAGATAGACCCCTCTTCTGCTGCTGATCAAAAATTCTGTTCGCCGCTTCCGGAAGCCGAACACACCGATGACAGTCGTAAAGATGCTGACAATAAATGCTACCTGGAGAATATGAGAACCGAATTGATACATTGCGTTATCCTTCTCCTCTGTCCGAGCCTGACAACAAATCGACTCTGCAGGCCTTTTGTAATGTTGTATATTTCAACAATTTGTTAAACAAACTTGATGCCAGGCTGAACAGAAAGAGATTCTATCCCCTGTATTCTCTGTTATTTATGTCGGGGTTATACCTGAGTACAGCGATACTTCGCTGTCCCAGAGGGACCCCAGTGGGGCACTCGTATCGCTCAACTTAGGATTTAAATAGTCTGTTGAACATTTCAACTGTGGAATTTTCAACAGTATGGGTGGCTGATCGTGTCAGATTCGAGAAAATCGTACAGGAGATTGGTGTGCTGGCACATACAATACCCCACTCTCTTCTGGTGAGTAAAGAGGACGGGGTATTCACGAAGGGAGTTGTAATAGATACTCGTTCTTTTCCATTTCCGTTGTGGTGCGCCCTGCAAGGGCATGGGATTCGCTTGATTTCCCTGGTGCATCATTCCGGTCGCCCGAACCGGGTTTTTTTACCTCAGCATGCGAAAAAATTTTACAATTTTCCCAGACAGCGTCCGAATTTATTCTCCACCGGGTGGCAGTGCTTTCGGGGGAAGTGGAAAAATTTTTAGTCACCAGCGGTGACCATTTCGTGACCACACGTGACCAAAAAATGGGAAAATTTGGCTATATTTTTAGAAATCTTAAAAATTAAAAAGCCCCTGTAAATGCAATATTTACAAGGGCTTTCGTCAGGTGTCCCCAAGGGGACTCGAACCCCTGTTGCCGGCGTGAAAGGCCGGAGTCCTAGACCGCTAGACGATGGGGACAATTCACTCGTGCTTTTCAAAAATCGGGGTAATATAAAATCTCTATACGCCCGATGCAACCATAGTTTCCTCCATGAGTTCCCTTCATGAGTTCCCTTCGATACAATTTTATGGCAGCTCAATTGTATCCGGTTCAAACAGTTCCAGGATGGCATCCGGAATGCGCACCGGTTTGAACGACTCGCGATCCACACAAACGTGGTGGGTTCTGATTTCTGCAATGAGATCACCGGTAGCATCTCGATCGATGGTGTAATATACTTTGAAGGAGGATTGGCCGATATCCCCGAGGCCGACCCGAATTGTCAGCAAGTCATCGAAGCGCGCCGGCAGTTTATAATAACAATGTGATTCCACGACCACCATCTCCAGATTAAAGCGATGCACCACCTGTTGATACGGGAGTCCGCGATCACGTAGATATTCGATGCGTCCGATTTCCGCATAGTGCAGATAATTACTGTTATGCACGACTTTCTGCATATCCACATCCCGATACAGCACCCGCACCTGTGTGGCAAATGGATACTTCATGGTCCTCATCCCATTCCGTGATTTGATACAAAAAATATAATAATACAATCGTAAAATATGTGGGTATATGCGGTGATGCCAAATCCGCGAAGAACATAGAGTAACGATAAAACAATCCCGGCGATTGTCCGGAGAAGAAACGTCCTGATTAGAAAACTATCCCCGTACATTCCCACATAGTGAAACCAGGAAAAGACCACTGCCGAAAGGAGTATCCCCAAACCATACGCACTGCGATTTTTCCACCGGGCTCCAACCATCATCAGTGTAGCAATTCCGGAGACAGCCAGCACCCGAAAGACCAATTCTTCATAAATCCCGGCGCCCATTGCCAGAATAAGCTGCTGGGCCATCTTTAATTCCAGCGGCGGGGTGATCTGCAGATCAATGGCCGCAATCTTGCTGAGAAAAACGAACAGCACCACACCATAAATGATGCTCTCCCCAAGCATGCCGAAAAAATATATCGGCTGGATAGCTATTTTTTGCCCGCGTTGATATTCAAGCCAGAATGTGAACAGGAGAATCAAGAGTAAACTGACCGCGAAGGCATAGAATCCGTACAACCCGAAAAGACTGTAGAACTGCCGCAGCAGCACATCTGCCCCGTTCCGGATACCCGTGACATCAGATCGATTGAACAGGAACAATCCACCCTCATATACCAGGAGCGCCGGGAGAATAAAAATCACGCTTTGCAGCGGAGAGCGGGTATAATCAATATATTCTTTCAACGCCCTGTTCAGTCGACTGCGGTTCCGCTTAGCCATCCGTGTATACTACCTTCCCTCCCACTATCGTCATGATTGGCTTAATCTCAGAGAGTTGCTCCGGCTGCACCCGAAACGGATCTTCACTCAGTACCACCGCATCACCCCGGGTGCCGACGTGAAGGGAACCGAGTACACGCTCCCGGTATGCGGCCAGGGCACCGTTGTATGTATATGCAGTTAAGGCGGCTGCAAGCGATATCTGTTCGTCGCTATTCCAGGGATTGTCAACGCCGCTGGTTCGCCGGGTCACAGCCACCTGAATTCCTTTCCATGGATCCGCCTCTTCCACCGGCGCATCCGAGCCAAAACAGAGGTGTACACCGGAACGCTGCAGGGTATGCAAAGCAAACGCAAACCTGGATCGTTCACCCCAATGCTCCTCGGCCAGTGATCGATCACCTGCCATGTGAACCGGCTGCACCGCTGCAAACAAATCGCTGGGAATGGAACGGCAATCTGCCGGATCTATTAGTTGAAAATGTTCTATCCGATCCCGAAGCACACCTGCCCCCTGCCGCCTGGTGTGCAGGAGCACCTGTAACGCCATTTCAACAGCGGCATCGCCAATCGCGTGAATACCGACACTCAGTTTGTGCTGGTGCGCCCGACTGACCTGCTGCATCAGCTCCTGGTAAGAGACGAGTGCCATTCCTCTGTCATCACTTTTCTCATAGGGAGTTTTCAGCCACGCAGATCGGGACCCTAATGCACCATCTGCGAAAATTTTAACGCCAATCAGCCAGCACCAATCATCTCCCTGGCCAGATTGTACAGGGAAGTGTTCGATAGTCTCAAACTCATCCGGTCGCAATAACACACCCACCCGGAGCTGCAAAGTTCCCCGGGCTGCCAATGTTTTCAGCCGCTGCCAGTGTGCCGGGATTTCTATGGAATGCACAGTTGTGATACCTCGTTTGAGACAATAATCAGCAGCCTGTGTATGCAGTCTTTCGAATGCCCTGGCATGCCTTGGTTCCCGGCGAGCCTCAAATAACTGCAGCGCATGTTCGCGCAGTACGCCGGTCGGCCGGGAGTCTGTATCACGCATAATGACACCATTTTCAGGATCAGGCGTATCTGTATTAATCCGCAGGAGTTCAAGGGCCCTGGAATTCAGGAGCAGCGAATGGAGATCTTTGCTATAGAGCGCTACCGGATGTGCAGGGGCCACGGAATCTAACAAGGTTTTATTCGGAAAATCAGGAAAGGAGTGCAGACTCCACTGGCCGCCGACAATCCATTCACCGGGATTTTTATTTTCAGTCTCCCGGGCAACCAGCCTCCGGATTTCTTCGGGGCCGGTGTCCGCCGGGAATGCAAGCTGTTCCAGAGAGGCGCCCAGTTCAGTCAGATGCACATGGCTGTCGATGAACCCTGGAAAAATGGCCGCACCTGCGACATCGATGACTTCGCCGGAGGAAAACTCAGACCGATCCTGCAGGGCTTCTTCACCGAAGGCAGCAACTCTTCCCTGCCGTATCGAAAGTGCCGAGCAGGTAAAATTCCAGGGAGGGCCAGGATAAATTTTACCGTTCACCAATAGAAGATTGTTATCCAACAGAGATAGATACCCGATGTTGGAGCTAAATCCAGATTAATGCATTTCTGAGCGCCAGGTTGGCATTGCGAACCCGCTCGCAGAGAGTTTTTGCAATATTATGCATGATATGATAGCCCAGGGAGGGATTTCGTTCAATCAGCCTGTCCAGGGCACCCGCGGTAAGGAAGAACAGCCGGGACTCCCTGTCAGCCCGCGCCGTTGCCGATCGGGGAGCCTCATCCACATACGAAAATTCACCAAGGACTTCCCCCGGATAAATCTCCTGGATGCGTTCAACACCCTCACTCCGTCCACCCGGAACCGCAATTTCGCTCCGTATCTTTCCTTCCGGCAAAATGTAGAGATCCCGGCCGGTATTGTCTTCCTCAAAAAGCGTCGTCCCCTCCTCCAGTTCCAGAACTTCTTCTTCATTGGCAATGGACTGCAATTTATCCTGGCTGAGACCGTCAAATAACTTGATTTCCTTGAGACCTGAAATTTCGATCATGGGTGGGCTCTTTCAGTTACTCATCTACTTGTAAAATAGCGAGAAAGGCTTCCTGCGGCACCGTCACCTGGCCCACATTTTTCATTCGCTGCTTGCCCTCTTTCTGCTTCTCCAGCAGCTTCCGCTTCCGGGTGACATCACCGCCATAACACTTGGCGGTGACATTTTTTCGCAGGGCTCTGACCGTTTCCCGTGCGATGATATTATTCCCGATAGCGGCCTGAATCGGTACTTCAATCATCTGGCGGGGGATGAGTTCCCGGAGCTTCCGGCATAAACTCCGGCCCCTGTGATAGGCATCTTCACGATGGATCACGGTCGATAACGCATCCACCGGATCCCCGTTAATCAGGATATCCAACTTCACCAGATCGCTTTCCTGGTATCCGATAATTTCGTAATCGAACGAAGCATAGCCCCGGGAGGCGGATTTGAGTTTGTCGTAAAAATCAAAGATAATTTCCGAGAGCGGGAGTTCGTAATTTAACTCCACCGTCTGCTCATCCAGATATTTCGTGGTTTTATACACCCCCCGTTTATCCTGGCAAAGCTGCATCATGTTGCCAATGTATTCACTCCTGACAATAATTTCCGCATAGACATACGGCTCTTCCATTTTTTCAATCTGATGCTGGTCCGGCATCTCCGAAGGATTCTGCAGTTCCAGCACCTCGCCGTCCTCGGTGGTGATGCGATACCGGACATTCGGGACCGTCGTGATAAGTTCCAGCCCGAACTCGCGATCCAGCCGTTCCTGGATAATTTCCATGTGCAGCATTCCCAGGAAGCCGCATCGAAAACCGAAGCCCAGCGCCGAGGAGGTTTCCGGTTCGAACACCAGGCTGGGATCATTGAGCTGCAAGCGATCCAGTGAGGAACGAAGATCTTCGTAATCGTCACTATCTATGGGATATAATCCGGAAAACACCATCGGTTTCACCTGTTTGTAGCCGGGCAATTGTTTTCTGGCAGGATTCTGTGCATCCGTAATCGTGTCCCCCACCCGGACATCATCCACCTCTTTGATACTGGCAACAACGTACCCCACTTCTCCCGGGGAGAGCTTTTCTTTTTTAATACGCTCGAGCCTGAACACCCCCACTTCGTTGACCTCATGGGTCCGGTTGTTCGACATGAACTGAATTTTCATTCCCGGCTCGATTTCACCCTGAACCACCCGGACATAGGGTACGGCACCCCGGTAGGTATCATACGTGCTGTCAAAAATGAGCGCCTTAACCGTATCGTGTTCCGGCTCCCCGGGTGAGGGAATAAGCTCGATGATGGCGTTCAGCAACTCCGGAACGCCTTCCCCGGTTTTTGCAGAAACACGCAGCACCTCCTCGGGATCGCATCCGATGAGGTGGACAATTTGCCGGGTCACATCTTCCACCCGGGCGCTGGGCAGATCTATTTTATTGATGACCGGAATAATCGTCAGGTCATTATCCACCGCCATATACACATTGGAGACGGTCTGGGCTTCCACACCCTGGGCGGCGTCCACCAGCACCACAGCCCCTTCACAGGCGGCCAGGCTCCGGGATACTTCGTAGGAAAAATCCACATGGCCGGGCGTATCTATCAGATTGAAAATATATTCTTCCTGGTCATCCGCCTTATAAATCATACGAATGGGGTGGCTCTTGATCGTGATGCCCCGCTCCCGCTCCAGATCCATACTGTCCAGCACCTGCTCCTTCATTTCCTTCGCAGCCAGGGTATGGGTGTGCTCCAGCATCCGGTCGGCGAGCGTGGATTTCCCGTGATCGATATGGGCGATAATACTGAAATTCCGTATATGTGACAGCGTTGGTTGCATAGTCTACTAATTTAGGAGATTTTTTGGGTTTATCAATCAATTCCATTCGCATCACAACCGGATTCCCTGCAATGCCGGAGATACCACTATTATGCTGCCGGTCTCCGCCTCTCTCCGGAAATATTCGTCCCCTTTACATTCCTTTTCCATTGAGATGTTTCACAGCTCCCAGATCACAAATTATGATTTTGTTGAATTTTTCAACATTTTTCCTTGACATGGACGGGAGTCTTGTGTATACTTTCGACAACTTAATTGAGTATCAGTCTCAATTGAGATTTCAGGGTTTCACACAGAGGAGTGTTTCAATGAAACTGGATCAATCATCTTCAGTCAATCTCTGGCATCCCCGCCAGCGATCACATAACAATTCCTCAGCCCTCCTTTCACCTTCCTGCATTTGTTGGTTCTGTATGTGTTGTGGGTGTTAACCCCACCCAGATCCCGTAAGTAAGTCGAGTATACACATCCGGATGCTTCCGTTCGTAGACCATACGAACTCCTCAGCAGCGTATCCGGTTGAGTGTCGCCGATTATACAGGCGCACAGCAAAGCGGGTTTAGCCGGCACCGTCGATACGCTCGTACTCCGGATATCTTGAAATTGTATTAAGAAATCAGCCACTCCCGGACGGGAAACCTGTCTCCGGCTTTCATTCGAGGGAGAAGAGAGATTGCAAGCGAACCGGTCTCAGATGGATGCAAAAGATATCCGATACTCTTTCACACCGCTCGATCTCAGGAAGACAGTAGTCAGTGCCGGGAGTAACTCATAACCTGAAACAGGAGGACTCAATTATGCCAGAGAAGCGAACCCGGCGACGAGCCAAACGCAAAAAAGAACCCCTGACATGGGAAGAAGTGCGGCGACGGAATTCGGTGGAACGCATCAAACACGAGAAGCAACCCTATGATCTGATAGATGAACTGCCGCAATTAGTGGAGATCCCCTACGAAGAGATCGACGAGAATGAGATCCTGCGGCTCCAGTGGTGGGGACTGTATCACGATAAGCCGAAAATCGGCGACTTCATGATGCGGGTGAAAATCCCGGGTGGTATTCTACGCGCGGATCAGCTCCGCATCATCGGAGAGATTTCCCGGAAGTTCGGAAAGAATTTCGGTGAGATCACCACCCGGCAGGACATTCAGCTCCACCACATTCGACTCCCGGATGTACCGGAGATTTTCGACACCTTCGAGACTGCCGGCCTCACCACTGCCGGGGCCTGCGGAGACATTTTGCGGAATATCACCAGTTGTCCGGTGGCCGGCCTTCAGCCGGAGGAAACGTTTGATACCGCACCAATCGTACAGGAACTGGCGGATTATTTCTACGGGAACAGAGAGTTCAGCGATCTGCCCCGAAAACATAAATGGACAATCTCTGCCTGCCCGTATCACTGCAATGCCCCGGAAATTCATGACGTGGCGCTCATTGGCACGGTTCAGGACGACGCCCGGGGTTTTGCGGCGTTTGCCGGCGGCGGCCTCTCCACCGTGCCCCGGATCAGTCAATCGCTGGGAGTATTTCTGGTACAGCACGAAGTCCGGGAATTTCTGGAGGCGGTCTTCGGCATCTGGAGTCCCGACCTGAACTACCGGCGGCGTCGCACCAAGGCGCGGTTCAAGTTCATGGTGGATGACCTGGGCCCGGACGGTGTGCGGGAACGGCTGGAGGAGCATATCGGCCGGGAGCTCACCCCGCTGAAACAAGAACCGGTTCCCATCGATCGCACGGATCACATGGGCGTTCATTCCCAGAAGCAGGCCGGACACTACTATATCGGGTTTCCGGTCTTTCCGGGGTTGATTTCTGGTGACCAGATGGTCCGGGTGGCCGAGGTGGCAGATCAGTACGGCGAGGATATCCGGTTCACCAGAGAACAGAACTTCATTATCAGCGGGATATCCGAAGACGACATTGATCCGGTGGTTGAAGCCATTGATTCCATCGGCTTTTCGCTGACGCAGAATCCGGCCCGGGGGCACAGTATCGGCTGCACCGGGAATCCGTTCTGTAATTTCGCAGTCGGTGATACCAAGCCCCGGCTGGTGAAATTGCTGGATCATCTGGAAAACCGGTTCGGAGATCAAATCGCCGATATCCGGTTTCACTTGGACGGCTGCCCGCATGCCTGCGGACAACATTTCGTGGGAGACATCGGCTTTCAGGGTACACTGAAAGGCATCAAAGGCAAAAAAATACAGGCATACGATATTTTCCTGGGAGGCGGCCTGGGCAAGAACGCCGCCATAGCAAAACCGCCGGTGGTCCGGCGCGTTGCCACGGATGAGCTGGACGGGTATGTGGAACGTCTGATTGAATTTTATCTCTCTGAAACATCCCCGGAGGAAACGTTTCAGGAATTTTGCGCAGCCCGCGGCAAAGATCAGCTGCTGCCGGTAATGGAAGGGACCGTGCTGGAAAACGACTAATTCTTATCAGAGGAGGAACCATGACTGTTGGAGTACAGAGCCAGTTAGATGAAGATCGATTTATCATGGACGATTACGAGGCGGGGGAGTTCTCCGTCCACTTTGAGGATAAAGAACCGGAAGACATCCTGGAATGGGCGTTCGAGCGGTTCGGCACCGAGCGCTTTGCTCTAATCTCCAGCTTTCAGGCCGAGGCGGTGGTACTCATCGATATGGCCTGGCGTGTCAGCGATCACGTTCGGGTGGTGACAGTCGATACGGGGCGCCTGCCGGAGGAAACCTACCAGATTATCGACCGGGTCAGAGAGGAATATGAGATCGATGTGGAGGTGCTCGTCCCGAAAACCAGGCACGTGGAGCACCTGGTAAACCGGCACGGGATGAACCCGTTCTATCGATCCGTGGATCTCCGGTTGCTCTGCTGCCACGTCCGGAAGGTCCTGCCGCTCCAGGGAATCCTGCGGGGATTGAACGCCTGGGGCACCGGCCTGCGGCGCAGCCAGTGGGCCACCCGGGGCAACCTGAGAAAGATCGACGTGGATCATGATCACGGTGGATTGGTGAAAATCAGCCCCCTGCTGGACTGGGAAAAAGAGGATGTCTGGAACTATCTCCATGAACTTGACGTCCCTTATCATCCGCTGTATGACCAAGGTTATTCCAGCATCGGCTGCCAGCCCTGCACCCGACCCGTCAAGGAGGGTGAAGACTCCCGCAGCGGCAGATGGTGGTGGGAGACCAACGCCCCCAAGGAATGCGGCATGCACTGCCCGATAGAGACCGGAGGATTTGAGCACGAGGTCGAGATTCTCCTAGGCGAGGCAGCCGAACTGGAATAATAATTCCCTTATTTACATCCCGGCACAACGAACCGAGACCGGAGGGAATCGAGAAAGGAGCAGCATATGCCAATATCTCTCGATGAAGAACAGCAGGAAGTAGTCACTGCCGAGGCAAAGCATTTCGCCCGGCGGGTGCTGAATCCGAAAGCAAAAGCAGTATACAACCAGATCTATCAGTCCGCTCAGGCAGGGCAGATGGAAGACACCCAGGCCGGTTCACTGGGGGAGATACTGTCGCTGGGCCTGATCAGCGGCCGGATCCGTTCCAGATACGGCGCCCATGCCGAAAAGGCCGCCGCCACATTGTTCCGCCGAACCCCCCAGGGGAAAGATTTGCAGGAGCAATTCCGGGAGATCAACGGTGCATTGAAAATGTTGGAAGGAAATACCATACACCAGCTGCGTCTCTCCGCCCGGGGACCGGGTCTCTATTCATTCGTCATTGATACCTCCGACTACCGGCTGGTGATCTCACTGGGACCGGACGGCGTGGACGTGCGCAGCCTGGAAATTTCGGTGTAACAATGAATCATCCCTGCGATCGTGACGGGAAAACATGAACATCCCAATCGTTACCACCAGAAATCAGAGCTGGATATCCTCAGCAGACACCACCCTGGTGCTGGCAGGGCACGGATCCTCCAAACACCCGGATTCCGGTGCTCCGATATACCGGCACGCAGACCGGATTCGCCGGCTGGCGTTGTTCGATGAAGTCCGTCCGGCGTTCTGGAATGAATCTCCGGAGTTCAGGGACAGCCTCGATGATGTCAGAAGTGAGGTGGTGGTGATTGTACCAATATTCATGAGCGAGGGCTATTACGTCCAGCAGGTTCTGCCCAGGGAATTCGGGATCGCCGGTAAACAACCGCACCCGAATACAAGCGTGCATCTGACCAAACCGATTGGCACCCATTGCTATGTGAGCTCCGTGATTCTTGCACGAATCAATGCGATACGGACCAGACACTTCCTTTCCGGACAGGGACCACCCGGCGTGGCATTGATCGGCCACGGTACCCTGCGCAATCCGAACAGCAAGCGTGCCATTCTGGATCACGCAGCGCGAATCAGACGCTATGCCGGATTCCCTGAAGTGCATCCGTTTTTCCTGGATGAGCCGCCCTATGTGGATGACATGCTGCAGACATTCCGAGCGCGTTCTGTCATCGCTGTCCCGCTGTTAATCGCCGACGGCCGGCACACCAGATATGACATCCCCGGCCGGATCGGATTTAGTGAGCGCCGGATAAATACTGAGACAGGAACTCTGAGGGAACAGATCAATGGCCGGGCAGTGTGGTACTCGAATGCCATCGGTACTGCGCCGCAGATGGTCCGGGTAATTCTCGAACGAGTCCGCGAGGTGGGCATCTATGGGAACCGGATATCTCTGGTACAACACACTTCTGGAAATTTTACCAGAAAGAGGCATCTGGAATCTTTGAATGTTACTATTAGAAAACGACGACAAAGGAGTACGACATGAATACTGGAAAAGTCTATCTGGTCGGAGCCGGTCCGGGGGATCCGGACTATCTGACCGTGAAAGCGTCCCGCTTGATACAGCAGGCGGATGTGGTGATGTACGATACGCTGACCGGTGACGGGGTTCTTGATTTAATTCCGGAATCGACCGAAGGCATTTACGTGGGGAAGCGCCCTCCCGGGGGCGGCGCCCGGCGAATATCGCAGCGACACATTAACCGGCTGATGGTAACAAAAGCCAGACAGGGGAAACTGGTGGTGCGATTGAAAGGCGGCGACCCGAATGTGTTCGGACGGGGCGGCGAAGAAGCGCTCTATCTGGCGGAAGCAGGGATTCCGTTCGAGATCGTTCCCGGCGTATCCAGCATTCTGGGGGCCCCGGGTATCGCCGGAATTCCGCTCACCCACCGGAACCTGGCCTCCAGCTTCACAGTGATTACCGGCCATGAAAACCCGAACAAGCCGGAAAGTGCTTTGAACTGGAAAGCACTGGCAAACAATGTGCTCTCCGGCGGAACCCTGGTAATACTGATGGGAGTCAAACGATTGGAGGAGAACGTTGAGGCGCTTCTCCGGCAGGACGTTCCGGGCGATACTCCGATGGCTGTGATCCAGAAGGCCACCTTGCCGGAACAGGTGATCCTGACTGCCACACTGGACACAATGGTCGAACAGGTACGGACGGCAAACATTTCCCCACCTGCCCTGTTCGTGCTGGGCGATGTGGTCCGGGTCCGGGAGCACATCATCCGGTCTTCCCGGGTGGACCTCCCGGCTACCGGCGGTTCGCTGCCGGAACATCAAAATCGCACACCGGCAAGCCTGGAGGAGCTTTCATGGGGCGCTCGCCGGGGACATTAAAACAACTGTTATCAGGTGTCATCGGATCAGGTCCCAAAACCGCCCGGGATATGGACCGGGAGGAAGCCCGGCGTGCTTTCTACCAAATCCTGGAACAGCAGGCAAACCCGATTACTCTGGGGGCCTTCCTGCTGGCCAACCGCTGGAAGAAGAATACTCCGGAAGAACTGGCTGCGTTTATTGAGGTGATGCAAGACCAGGCAGTTCGGGTACCACCGGCAAAGAACAATGCGGTAGATATCGGGGCTAACTACGATGGCAAAGTGCAAACCGTCCTCCTCGGGGTGGCTTCCGGGATTATTGCCTCGGCAGCAGGGGTACCAATTGCAGTGCACAGCGGAGATCGCATTCCGACGAAGCATGGCTGCACCTATAAGCATGTCCTCGACAGGCTGGGCGTTCGCACCGATCTCTCCCCGGATGAGAGCAGACAGATGATCGAGGAGAACGGGTTCGGCTTCTTTTACCAGCCCCGCTATAATCCGTCAGTGTATCATCTGCTGGAGGTACGCAATGCAATGGGCGTACGGACATTTATCAATACCATCGAGAAACTGGCCAATCCGGCCGGGGCCCGCATTCATCTGGGCAGCTTCTATCATTTAGCTTTTGCTAAACGGGTCATCGACACTTTGAAAGCTGTGCCCTCCTTTTCCATGGAAAGAATTCTCCTCTTCCAGGGATTGGAAGGATACGACGATATCCGCCCCGGCTATACCAAACTGGTTGAATGGCACAATGGCTCCCTGCGCGACTTTGATTTGCGAACCGCAGAGTACGGATTAAACCTGTCGCGGGAGGACCTTCGCTCCGACCGCCTGCCGGAAGACTCGGCGGCAATCACGGAGCAACTGCTGTCCGGCAAGCAGCTGCCCTGTTTCTCCGATGCCGTGGCATTGAACGCGGCGGTTCGAATCTATGCAGGCGGCGCCGCTCAGTCCATCGAGCAAGGGATGGCCGTTGCCCGAGAGGTAATGCAATCCGATAAGCCAGAACGAATCCTGCAACAATTGAAGGAATTTTAAGCATGAGCAACAGGAAACCTTCCGTCGACGAAAAACCTTACAGGATTATCTTCGAGGGCCGCGGCTGTATCGGCACCGGGAGGTGCGCGGAACTCTCCGGAAACTGGGAAATGAATCTGGTGACCGGGCTGGCAAAACCGCGGTCTTATTTTATCAGCGAAGAAGATCTGGAACACAATTTAACTGCGGCAAAGGCCTGCCCCGCCAGGAAAGGGATGGGGGTAATTCATATAATCGACAGGAAAACGGGGAAGGAACTGTACCCTGATCCCGAAGGTGACGGCAGCGTATGCTTTCATAACCAAATACCTCACAAAAAGAGTTGATTTTCAACCTGAGATATGTAGATTTCATAGTACTCCCTGAAACATGAGAGTATTTATCACATTGAAGATAAAAAGCAGTACCGGGAGAAGAAGATTATGCCATCCGATACAAGACAAGATTTTACCTGGGTGATTGGTGGGCCGCAGGGAAGCGGGGTGAATTCCACGGCAGAATTGTATGCCAAACTGTTGACCCGCCTGGGTTACTATGTGTTCAGTAATGTGGAATATCACAGTAACATCAAGGGCAAACACAGCTATTTCCGGGTACGGGCAACGAATTACCCCGTTCGGTCCCACACGGAAGGAATCGACTTGCTGATAGCCCTGGATGAAGAAACCCTGTTCGGTGATTTTTATCAAACGTATCCTTCCCACTGGGGGCATGCCCATCAGGTCAAATCCGGGGGGACCATCATTTATGATTCGGCTGAAATCAAAGATGCCGATACCCGCCTGAAAGAGTTCGAGGTGCAGCAGGTCGGCTTTCCCTTCCTGGAAGTGTTAAATGAGGCGCTGTCGACCATCGGCAAAGGCGGCCAGGGCAAAAAATATAACATCATGAATAATACCGTGGCATACGGCGCGGGCATGGGCCTGCTGGAAATCGATCCGGACCGGGTGGAACAATCGATCCGGGACGGATTCCGGAAAAAGCAAAAGGTCGCGGACATGAATGTTGTGGCGGCACGACACGCCTACGACTGCATCCGGGAGCAGTTCCCCGAGCACATCCGGCCGTTGTTTGCATCACCGGGCCTGGAGCACCGGATCATGATCAAGGGCTCCCAGGCAGTCGGCCTGGCAAAGATCAAAGCCGGCTGCGGGTTTCAGTCGTATTACCCTATCACCCCTGCAACAGATGAGAGTACCTATCTTGAGGAACATCAGCAGCAGTACCCGATGATTATCATGCAGACGGAGGACGAGGTCTCGTCCGTTAATATGGCGGCCTCTGCGGCCCATGGGGGTGTGCGCGCCTCCACGTCCACCTCAGGACCGGGCTTTGCCCTGATGCCGGAAGGCCTGGGATATGCCGCAATCACGGAAGCGCCCGGACCGGTGGTCTGTCTCTACCAGCGCGGCGGTCCGAGCACCGGCATTCCCACCCGGACCGAACAGGGCGATCTCCGGATGGCCATCCATGCCGGGCAGGGCGATTTTCCGATGATCGTGTTCGCCCCGGGGGATATCGAAGAGTATTTCTATGATACCTACGACATCTTCAATCTCTGCGATCAATATCAGGTGCCGGCGGTTATCCTCTATGATAAATACCTGGCTTCCGGGTTTATCAGCAGCAAGCATTTCGATACCTCCGAAATGACCATCGATCGCGGAGCCCGGTACTCCAAAGAGGCTCCCCAGTATATGCGATATCATTTTGATGGATCTCCCGTCAGTCCCCGGGCTGTTCCCGGAGAAGAGGGCGGCATCTTCTGGACCTCCTCTGACGAACATCAGCCGGACGGGCATATCACAGAAGGAACCGGCAACCGGATGGCGATGATGCACAAACGGATGTCCAAACTGTCGTTGATACTGGAGGAATATCCTGCGGAGAAACAGGTCAAGGTGTATGGCGATCCGGACGCGGATATCGCTGTGATCTCCTGGGGCAGCAACAAAGGCGCCATCCGGGATATTCTAACCTATGCAGGCGATCAGCAGCCGGCGCCCTTCCGGTTCGTGCAGATCAGGCTCATGCATCCGTTTCCTGCGGAAGCAGTGACAACCGCCCTGAGAGGTGCAGATACCGTCATCTGCGTGGAACAGAACTGGAGCGCCCAGCTGGCCGGATTGGTGCAGGAACATACCTGCATTCCCGTTGATGAACGGGTGTTGAAATTCGACGGCCGTCCGTTTTCCTACGATGAAATGCTGCTGGGCCTGCGGGAAGCCATCGAGCTGCCCCGGAAGCGTATCGTCATCTCCAACAGCGGCGTCCGGGACGAGGAGACCTGGGGCCAGGAGGAGATTGAGCGGTTACAGCAGGAAAAGGCCCGGAGACCCCGGCAGAAACCGACCAGCGTTCCGCTGCCGCCGGGATATAATCGTTGACATGCACAGGAGAAAAAACCATGCCGAAGTATAAACTCAAAGATTTTAAAGCCGACAACATTCACAGCGACTGGTGCCCCGGATGCGGCGATTTCGGGATCCTCAGCAGCATTCAGATGGCACTGGCCAACCTGAATATTGCCCCGCACAATACAGCTATCGTGAGCGGAATCGGCTGCTCCGGCAAGACCACTCATTATATTAACGCTTACGGATTTCACACCCTGCACGGACGGGTGGTTCCGCATGCCACCGGAATGAAGCTGGCCAATCACGAACTCACGGTCCTCGGTATCGGCGGTGACGGCGACGGCTACGGCATCGGCGCAGGCCATTTCGTGGCGGGCGGCCGGCGCAACCTCGACTTCACTTATGTGATCTTCAACAACGACATCTACGCGCTCACCAAAGGGCAGGCCTCCCCGACCATCGGCAAAGGCAAGAAGACCAAGTCCATGCCGGAAGCGTCCATGTACGAACCCATCAATCCGGTGGCTCTGGCTCTCTCGGCAGGCTATTCATTCATTGCCAGGGGCTATGCGCTGGATGTCAAATACACAGCCTCTCTCATCGAGAAAGCCATTCAGCACCCCGGCAGCGCCCTGATCGACGTGCATCAAACCTGTCCGGCCTTCAACAATCTCCATACCAAATCCTGGTACGAAGGCCTGGATCGGCCGGAACAGGAACCCCGGTTGTACAAGCTGGATGAGACCGATTACGACGGCGTTGTCCGGAATGCCGCCGATAAGGACGAGATTATCGCAAAAAAACGAACTGCCATGGAGAAAGCGTACGAAATTGAGAACGATCGCCTCCCCCTCGGCATTTTCTATCAGATACGCACCGAAACGCTGGAAGAATATCTCTGGGAGAAAATGCCGGCACTAGCGTCCAAACCGATGGCAGAGCAGAATGTCTACCAGCGGGATCTGGAACCGCTGTTTCAGGAATTGGAGTAGTCTACACGAACGGGTGTGAATAAAATGTAGAATCATTACCGGGAACGCTGTAACGGAAAAACAGCCTTCCCTGTAAAGAACCTCAATATGTGGAACTTGTGGAACTAATCAGTTATCTTCCGCACCCTGTTCAATCCAGAACCGGATTAGCGCAATTGATTCGTCAGGTAACGGCGGGCCTCCCTGCGGCATTCTCTGCCCAACCTGCTGATCGCCGATAACCTTCAGATACAGCACACTATTCTCCGGACTCCCGGGCACCACCCGATTCATCGGGGCATATCCATTGCTTTCGATATCCACAAGATCCCCATACGCTTGTCCGGAGGTCAAAGATAATCCCCCATTCCCGGGATGACAGCCGGTACAATTCGCATCGAATATCGGCTGGACATTGGTGCTCAGCGAAACCATGAAGGGAACAATCACCCGGGAGATTTTAGAGGACTCGGCAGAGTTTCCCGCGGGATCATAGGCCTTCGCGTATAATTCATGGGACATAGAATCTGCCAGGATCAGTGTTTGCCAATCATACTCGAAGGGCGAAGAAGTGGCAGTGCCCAGCCGCTGATCGTCCACATAAAACTGGACGCTGTCGACCTGATCATTATCAGAAGCCTCGGCAGTGAGTGTCACCTCCCCTGAGATGGTATCCTCCTGGGCGGAAACTGTAAGTGAGACCGTCGGTGCTTCCATATCATCATCGTCGGGTTCTGTTGTCGCCTCATCGCAGGCCTGCATGCCAAAGATTAAAATGATCGCCAGCGATAGAATATATACAAGAGATCGTCGCATTGTCTTCTCTCTGTTTTAGGTTACAGATCATTGTTCAGATCGTGTGCATCTCACATGGATTCATGCAAATCGGTCATGAAGAGAGAGGCTGCTTTTCTTCAAATCTGTTCAATCGAAAGAGTTTCTCCTGCAGCGGTTCCTCACGGATGCAGTAAAAGTTTCGGATACCTTGTGAACAGTGACTCCTGTTGCACTATCACAGGGTTTTTCTGCTCTCTTATTGTTGTTTAGAATAAGGGATAAAAAATGCAGTAAATGTAAGATTGGTTACATGAATCGTAGAACCGGAACAATGGCGGGCGG
>CAYPST010000066.1:0-22488 GCA_964413425.1 uncultured bacterium | reverse complement strand
ACATTTTCTTTGTCGATTGAGCGATTTATGGAAATAAATCGCTCAATTTGGGTTGCAATAAGTTCGTTAATAAAAGTGTGCCAGAACAAACTGCACCGTCACATCACCCCTGACCGGAGATCACCTGAATATTCTCATCCCCCTGTTTCGTTGAAAGTCCGCGAATTCCACCCCGATTATTCAGAAATTGCTGAGCCCCGGTAAGGTGATTCATGAGTCCGTCATAGGTATCCGGATCGTGCCAATGCTTCAGGTCGCCGCCCAGCGGATAGAGAATATGCTTGCTCCCGTGGTAATCAAGTGCCACCGGATCCAGTCCCGCCAGCAGCGTATTCATGCGCTCGGTGGAATCCGGGGGATATCCCATATGATGGTGCTCGTAGGTGACCCAGATGCAATCGAGAATGTTCAGGTCGGGAGCCCGCACGATGCTGTACATTTTACCGCATTGTGTTCCGGCTTCTGTGTAATGCCGGAGATCGCCGCCCCAGCCATCGGCCATGGAGAGGATGCCATATGAGTGCTTCAACACGCCGGTGATTCCGGTGCCATCGTGGGTTTTTAATACCGGAATATTAATAACTTTGAGGTTCTGTGCATGTCCGGCTCCGTTCCAGATCCCCTCCCGCAGCTCAATCCGATGACCACCGGCGGTCGTGAAGCAGGGATAGGAAACCTGCTGATTGGTTAATTTCCGGTAGCCATCCTGTTCATGCTCATCCGCTGCGATGAAGGTTTCGCGTATCGGGTCCAGGAGATAGGAACTGACCGGAGAGTCTGCAAACACGGAATTCACCAGATTCTCCACAGTCAGCCGCTGGTCTTCAGCATTGACATGCACGCCGGCAACTTCCGGGTGACCTTCGTAGCGACCCCAGGCTCTGGGATCGCCGTCAAAACCACCCTGCCCCTGACCGTTCTCGAAGATGACCACTTCCCCGTCGAATCCGTCCGGGTGCTGCAGAATGCGATGAATCAGACCCCGCACCACATCTGTGTTGGTAGCCCCGCGACACTTCCATTGGGCATTCACTTTAATGAGCACTACATCGTCTTTGTGAATCAGTCCGTCTGCGCCGCTCCACTTGTCGTCTGCCCGGGAATGATATAATGGCAATCCATTCTGAGCCAGGAGATCAAGGAGAACGTCCGTGCCGTGATGTCGGATTTCACCATCATGTCTTGGAATATCGGTGATTTTGAAAACAGGAGATAGTGCCTCCGCACCGAATAAGGATTGCAGCGGAACGCCGGTCAGGAGATAGGTCGAAGCGCCGGCAAATGACGCCCGTTTGAGAAATTCCCGTCTGGTGAGTTGATTCATGACAGTCATCACCCCTTTCTGCTAATGGGTTATGTTTGCGTTTATGTATAGCCCTGTTAATCGATGTCTGTCATGGAGAACGTCGTTCCGGAACAACTGGCCGGCAAGGCTCGGAGGTACTGCAGGATCACCGGAATGCAGTCTCTATGCCGTGATTTCTCAGATTACCAATTCCTTTAACTCTGATTTTAAATTAATAGGTCGGCCCGATCAATACAAATGGAGAATTCCCATCGGGAGAAAATCTACTAACTTTTTGCAGGATCAGTTGATATATTCACCGGGTATTCAGTGAGATAATCATTTCCAAACAGGAAAAGCACATTCGATGTCTATACAGCGAATCAGACAATTATTGGTCAGATTCATCGTAGTTCCTCTGGCGGCCTTGCTCACTGGGTGTGCGCCGGAGGATCGGGGCTTTCGAGCATGGGAAGTCTACCGCGGCCCGGGATTTATGCATTATTCAACACTGGACCAGATCAACCGCGCGAATGTGCATCAGCTCGAGGTCGCCTGGACCTTTGATACGGGTGATGCTTTCGAGGGCTCGGAAATGGAAGCCAATCCTTTGGTGGTTGACAGTGTGGTATACACGACGACACCACAGTTGCGGGTTATTGCCCTGCATGGTGCGACGGGAACATTGGTGTGGAGTTTCGATCCCTTTGCAGGCCGTGAAATACGCAGGAAAATGCGCAACCGGGGTGTCACTTACTGGAGTGCCGACGCAGACAAACGAATTTTCTTCACGGCGGAGCATTATTTATACGCCCTTTCGGCGTCCGACGGCACACCGATAGCAGAGTTCGGGAATGGCGGCCGGGTGGATCTGCGTGAAGGACTGGGCCGGGATCCCCGGACGATTAATATCCGCGCCACCAGTCCAGGCGTGACATACAAAGATCTCATTATCATGGGCAGCGCTGTCAGTGAAGGGCTTCCGTCGGCGCCGGGAGACATACGGGCATACGATTGCCGCACCGGCGAGCTGCGGTGGACGTTCCATACCATCCCGCGTCCCGGAGAACCGGGATACGAAACCTGGCCCGGAGAGGCCTGGAGATATATCGGAGGAGCCAACAACTGGGCCGGCATGAGCCTGGATCGGGAGCGGGGACTGGTCTTCGTTCCCACCGGGTCGGCCGCGTTCGACTTCTATGGCGCAAACCGGATTGGCGAGAACCTTTATGCAAACTGCCTGCTGGCCCTAAATGCGGAATCCGGCGACGTAGTATGGTATTTCCAGGGAGTGAAGCATGATGTCTGGGATCGGGATTTGCCTGCACCGCCTACCCTGGTGACTGTCAGGAAAGGACGCCGGTTGGTGGATGCCGTGGCCCAGATCACCAAGTCCGGTCATGTTTTTGTGTTTGAACGAGAGTCAGGCAAGCCGCTTTTTCCCATAGAATATCGATCGGTTCCGCCGTCGGATGTGGAGGGAGAAGGCCTGGCGAAAACCCAGCCGTTTCCCGTGCAGCCCCCGCCATTTGCCCGTCAGCAGTTCACGGAAGATCTGGTAACTACCCGCACTCCGGCAGCCCATGATTCGGTGCTGCAGCGACTCCGGACCGTGCGAAGCGGGCCGCAATTCACGCCCCCCAGCACAGAAGGAACCGTGATCTTTCCCGGATTTGACGGAGGAGGTGAATGGGGTGGGGCCGCTTTTGATCCCGAAACCGGTATTCTGTATGTGAATTCCAATGAAATGGCCTGGATTCTGCGATTAGTCGAGCGCTCGGATACCGGTCCCCGCGCCACCAGCCGGGAACTGTACCTGAACCAGTGCGCCAGCTGTCACCGGCGGGATCTGCAGGGAACCCCGCCGGAATTCCCTTCGCTGGCGGATCTTACCAGCCGGTACTCCCCGCAGAAGATGGACTCCCTCCTGCTGCAGGGAGCCGGACGGATGTCGTCGTTCGCCCATCTCTCGGAGCAGGAACGAGATGCCCTGATCCGGTATGTGCTGTACAGGGAGAACCGGATGGTGAAGACGTTTACCGATCTCGACAGCCCCGTTGACCTGCGATATACCCATGACGGCTATAACAAATTCCTGGATCCCGAGGGATATCCGGCGGTAAAACCTCCCTGGGGAACCCTCAATGCGCTGGATCTGGATTCGGGAGAGTACGTGTGGCAGATCCCTCTGGGGGAATACCCCGAGCTGGCGAAGCAGGGATTCGAAAATACCGGCAGCGAAAACTACGGCGGGCCCATTGTCACCGCCGGAGGAGTGCTGTTTATCGGGGCGACCATTTACGACCGGAAATTCCGGGCCTTCGATAAACACAGCGGCGAGCTGCTGTGGGAGACAACTCTGCCGGCATCGGGCACGGCTACACCGGCGACCTACCAGATTAACGGCAGGCAGTATGTGATTATCGCGGCCGGCGGTGGAAAGTGGGGAGCCCCTGCCGGAGGCACCTATGTTGCGTTTGCTCTGCCGGAAGATCAATAGCGCCGGAAGTGACCGTTGGATTTAAAATGATCTGGCGGCAAAATGAACGATTTATTAGAATGAGCTAGCAGATAGATGAACATTATCAGGGAAATCAGTGGCTTGCGAAGAAGGAGACAAAGATTATGCCTGTCTATGAGTTTTATTGTCCGGATTGCCATACGGTCTATAATTTCTGGTCACAGCGGGTGAATACCGAGAAAATCCCGCGCTGCCCGAACTGTGCAACAGAAAACATGCAACGGCTGGCCTCCCGCTCTGCTCATCTCACCGGGAGCTCCTCTCCGGATGAAGATGATCCCCTGGGGGGCCTTCCCATTGATGAATCCAGCCTGGAGAACGCCATGGCGGACCTGGAATCGGAAGCCGCGGGTTTGGATGACGAAGACCCGAGAGCCATGGCCCGGTTCATGCGCAGATTCTCGGATAAAATCGGACTGAAATATAACGATCAGATGGAGGAGGCGCTCAGCCGGCTGGAAGCGGGGGAGGATCCGGAGGCCATTGAAGAAGAAATGGGCGATATGTTTGACGACGAAGAGATGCCCTTTGAATTCGCCGGGAAGCAGTTGAATATCCGGAAATCCCGGCCCCTCAAACGCGATGAGACGTTGTATGATCTCTGATAATTGAGTCCATTTGAGAATATGCCTCGCCCCGAAGAATCATGTGGGGTAACATACAAGGGATGCCTTGGGCAAAGAGATCCCGCGACGACGGGACAAAGATCGCTCCGAAGGAGAGCCTCTGGCTCAAAGGCCGCAGCTGATGCGGCTTCATCTTAATTTCTTATCCGTGTGATCCGTGTGCTGTTATCAACTCCCGAAATCAAAACTCAGCTGTTGCTCTTTCATCGGATGAAAAGTCCCCACGATAAAGAACGGATTCCGGGCGCTGAAGTGTGAGATGCGCACCGTATTCAGGAAAAAATACACATCCCGGTCCCGGATGAATTCGTTGAAATACCGGTTCCGGACGTCCTGCAGGGCTGCCTGTTCGTCGTGATTCCGATGATTCAACCGATTCCAGTAGAAGCTGCCGATTTCCCAATCATCAATCATCAGCGTCGATTCGTTTCCGTTGATATCTTCGATGGTATAACTGAACAGATAGGGTAATTTCCGGACGGGCTGCAGCACACCATTGGTTCGTTCCATCAAATTCCACTGCTCGAGCCATTGCTGCTGCTCAGCGGACCAGGCCCGTCCCGTTTCTTCCCAGAAGAAACTGACAATCCGGGCCGGTTTAAAAGTAGCCAGTGACACGGCCTTGTTCCCGTTTTTCGCATCGGCCAGCAGCCGGTTCATGCCGACGTACACATTCTGTAAGGCGATCTTTTTCCGGAGTTCCCAATTGTTGTCATGGTGGACTTCTTCAATAATCCGAACAGGGGTTCCCCGTCGCCGCGGCCGGAAACTTTCACGGCGCTTGTCCGAGCGATTGCGCACCAGATCCATCTCAATCCAGTGATACTTCCGGTACTGGTTGCTGTAACACCGGCGTTCAAACCGGAGCGGCGCAATCCGGACCCAGGAGCCGTCTTCCTGCACGCCGGCGGAATAGATCGCTTCTTCCTCCCGGGTAGAAAAGCCCGGATAGATTTTTACTGTGATGAAGACCTTTCGCAGTGCCATCTCCCGCTGCCTGCAATAAAAATTCTACTGAAGAGGTGTGTACAATATATGAACGGAACCACTGAACTCAAAGATGAAAGCGGCTATTTTCCGGAGACTGAAGTACCGGAGTTCACCCTTTGACACAAACACTATCCCCACTTCGGTGACAGAATTATCTGCACAGGACTTTGTTTTTCAGAAGAAAATTCCCATCAGGAAAACATCGGTGCGGCCGGAAGGGAGAACCATTACTTGGTGTAATAATTAATAGCGTCAATAATGGCCTGCTCACAGACCTGGCAGTATGGTTTCGCCCCTCTGGAAAACATGATACAGTCCAGCATGGGGCGATACAGTCCTTCCGAGGAGTAGCCCGCTCCTTCGAAGGCGCCGACTTCCCCGGCGTACGGACTGTTCTCCAGGAATGCGTCCAATCGATCCGCGTGCTCTTTGCTGAGCACTTCCGCTCGTTCTTCCAGTGTCTTGATTTCTTCCTCCGGAGCATCCTGGCGTTTCAGGCGAGCAATTTTATTATTCAGTTCCTCGCGGAGCCGTTGATAACTCGTGCTCATACTGTCATACTGTGCTTTTCTCCAGGGCGTGGGGATTTCGATTCCCGGGGTGGCCAGTCCTTTCCATTTGATCTGGCCCGGAATCAACGCCGTGATGTTCGGTTCCGTGGGTTCGATCCCTCTGGGATAAAAATCATTATAGGCCGTGGAAGAAGTATAGTATTCGTCGGCGAGGCCGGCAAAGGAATGGCCGAACTCGTGCAGGAACAGGTATTTGTACCATTGATTGTCAGTGGTAAACGTGCAGTACAGGTTATAAATGCCCCCGCCGCCGTACCGGTTGTGATTGACCATGACAACGATAGCATCGTAGGGGGCGGCGGCCGCAATATCCCGAAGGGTTCCGTTATCTTCCGTGAGCAGATACCGGGGTGATCTTAGGGAATTGAAGCTGGCATTGACCGCCGTGTTCACGAACGAACTATACGTCGGTTCATCCACGCCGCTCTGATAAGACGGTTTGAATACTCCGGAAATATTGAACTCCGTTTGGTGACTTTGAAAAGGTTCCTGACTGAATAAGACCTTCCGAAACTTCTCTAAATCCTGTTTGACTTTCTTCTCCTCCTGTAGAGTATATCCTTCGGCGACCAGAACCACGTCGACCTTGGTGTGCGGGTTCCCGTTTTTCAGCACCGGAAAGACTCGAATATCAGCATCGACCGGTTCCTGAATAATATTGACGTCTTCGGGATCAATCTGCTGGGAAAAAATTTCATACAGATCATTCTCACGATCCCTGGCCTGAATCGCGAAACGTATGGCCTGTTTGGGATAGGGAATCAGCGCGGATTCATGATAGGTGCGTTTAATGCCGTTCGATGCGGGAGTGGTGGTCTTGTATTCACCAAAAATACTGTCAAATCCCTTTGAGCAGATCAACTCTCCGGAGCTGTCATCATAGACCTTTACATAATAGCGGCCCTGATTAAAATTGTCCAGAAGATTGGTTGTGCTGCCCGCCCAGACTCCCTGCCGGTGAATAGTGTGCAAAGATATGGATTCGCTCTCCGCATCGCCCATGTGATGATAATCCACCCGCATGGTTTCGTTGATGAAATATCTATCGAAATCGACCGATTCCTGCGCAGTTGCGGTTACTGCGAGTATAAAACTTATCAAAGGAATTACATGCAAACACTTCTTCATGCAGATAGTCTTGAATTTGCTTTTCAACATTTTGTTATCTCCGTAAGTGACATAGTGAACGTCTGTGGTTTCGCCAGCACCTAATTATTTAACTTATGTGTCTTCCGGACAGAACATATATTCGCTTACCGGCTCTCCCTTGATAAGATGTTCCTGGATAATGCGTTCCAGTATCTCCGGTGTACAGGAGTGGTACCAGATCCCCTCCGGGTAGATCACGGCAATGGGGCCGTGGATGCAAATGCGCAGACAATTGGCCTTGGTGCGATAGATGCCCCCGTTTCCGGTCAGGTTCAACTCTTGCAGGCGTTGCTTGAGATAATTCCAGGATTTCAGGCTGTCTTTCCGGGTACTGCATTGTGGTGAGGTTTGATCGGCACAGAGGAAGATATGCCGGTGGATCTTATCAACACCCAGTGAGTGTGCTTTCTGTTGTGTCTGTTTCGCGGCGTCTGTCATGACGAGTAATAGTGTCCTGTTTGCTTTCGAGAACAAAAATAGCATTTTTCCCGGCCCGCTTCAAATCGTATTGTGTTACCAGTATGCCTGTCTGTTGCTTAATTTCCCGGAGATGGCGGAATTCGGTGGTCTTCGGTGATTTTCAGTGTTTTATTTTTTATGTTTGAATTCACCAGAAGCAGGAAAGGAGGTGTGCAATGAATATCCAGATTATCGGTACCAAAAGTTGTGCCGATACCAGGAAAGCGGAACGGTTCTTCAAAGAACGCCGCGTTCCCATCCAGTTTCGGGATATCAAGGAAAAAGGATTGAGTCCAGGGGAGCTCAATAACATCACTCAGCATATCGATCCGGAGGACTTGATCGATACCGAAGGGAAACACTACAAGAAGCGGAATATGGAGTACATGGTTTACGATCCGGTGGAAGAGCTTCTGGAAGACCCGTTATTATTGAAAACGCCGGTGGTCCGGAACGGGAAGCACAAGGTAACGGTGGGCCATCAACCGGAGGTATGGGAGCAGTGGGTGGAAGGGGGGTAGACGAGAAGTCAATATCTCAACACGTCAAAATTCAAAACTGCACAAACCCTGCCCTTCTCCCATGATAAGCCACGAAGAACACGAAGGGACACAAAAAAGAAAAAGGCTATGCTTAAATAATAATAATGAACGATATACGAATGAGCAGGTTGGTACCGTCTGAATACACGAGGGATCTGTTATGAATCCTCTCCCATCTGTATTGCCCGTTGCCGCAGGGCGTGATCTGCCAGGGTGATAGCCATCATGGCCTCGCCGATGGGGACAAACCGGGGCACCAGGCAGGGATCGTGTCTGCCGGTGGTTTTGATGGTGGTCTCCTCGCCGGTGCTGGTAACGGTCTGTTGTTCCCGGGCCAGGGAGCTGGTGGGTTTGACCACGCAGCGTACCACAATGGGCATACCGGTAGAGATCCCGCCGAGAATTCCCCCGTGGCGATTGGTTTTGGTGCGGATCCGGTCCCCATCTTTGATAAAAATGTCATTATTTTCGCTCCCCCGCAGTTCCGCCGCCTGAAAGCCGGATCCATATTCGAAACCCAGGACAGCCGGAATGCTCAGCATGCCCTTGGCCAGGTCTGCTTTGAGTTTGTCGAACACCGGCTCTCCCCAGCCTGCGGGGACACCGGTCGCTACGATTTCACTGATCCCGCCCAGCGAATCCAGATCTTTGCGCGCTGCATCAATGGCCCGGATCATCCGTTCGGCTGCTGTCTCATCCGGGCAGCGGACAATGTTGGATTCCACCTGTTCGAGCGTGACATCTTCCGGATGGGGGACATCGGCTTTCAGAGTACCGATTTGTTTGACATACCCCACGATGGTGACTCCGTAGTACCGGGAGAGGAATTGTTTTGCCACCGCACCGGCCGCCACCCGGACGTTAGTTTCCCGGGCGCTGGCGCGGCCGCCGCCCCGGTAATCGCGAAAGCCGTATTTGGCATCATACGTGTAATCGGCGTGACCGGGACGATACTTCTCTTTAATCTGGGAGTAATCCCGGGTTCGCTGGTCTTCATTGCGTATCAGGATGGCAAGAGAGGTGCCGGTGGTCTTGCCCTCGAACACCCCGGAGAGTATTTCCCCGATGTCGCTTTCCCTGCGCTGGCTGGTGATTTTGGATTGCCCCGGCCTCCGGCGCTCCAGATCCCGCTGGAGGTCGCGCTCGCTTAACGGCATCCCGGCGGGTAACCCGTCAATGATCACTACATTCCCGGGACCGTGGCTTTCCCCGGCAGTGGTGATACGAAACGCTTGTCCGTAGGTGTTTCCCGCCATCACTGATCTCCTGCGGTTAATTGGTCAAAATTGGTGTACAATCGGGAGAAATTCAAGTGAAGACATGAATTCAAAATTGCAAAATTGAGACCACTATAGAAACTACAGCCTGTCCCGATATGTCGGGAAATTATCACGAATGAAATGAAAACAATAAAAGATATGCCTATTAACGTTACTCATTCTCCTCACGGGCTGGGTAAGCTGAATAGCCGGATAACCCAATTAATTAGCGGTTCTTCGCGTCACTTCGCGGCTCATGGGTGGAACTGACCGGCAGCCGCGAAGGTACGCGAAGAAACACGAAGGAAAATGACAATAAAAGAGATGCCTATTAACGTAACTCATTCTCTTCACGGGCTGGGTAAGCTGAATAGCCGGATAACCCAATTAATTAGCGGTTCTTCGCGTCACTTCGCGGCTCATGGGTGGAACTGACCGGCAGCCGCGAAGGTACGCGAAGAAACACGAAGGAAAATGACAATAAAAGAGATGCCTATTAACGTAACTCATTCTCTTCACGGGCTGGGTAAGCTGAATAGCCGGATAACCCAATTAATTAGCGGTTCTTCGCGTCACTTCGCGGCTCATGGGTGGAACTGACCGGCAGCCGCGAAGGTACACAGAAAAGAAATTCGAATGGAGAAGGCGGAAAAAAGAACTCGCGGTCCGGAAAAAAGCAGAAAAACAGCCGGGAGTCTTTTCCTCATTATTTAATCGTTCTCCCATTAATCCCGGGGAGGAGTATAATTGGCCGGCAATTCCTCGGCTACCCGGTGTTTTTTCCAGTAGCCGCTCACAATCAGGTTTCCGGGTTGATAGACGTTTCCGAGGGTATCAATCATGACGGATGGTAAGGTTAGATCTATCCAGGAAATCCGGTTGAACGGTCTGTAGACCACTTGCAGGTGGCCGGAGAAGGCTAATTCTTTGATATAGGAGATCTCTGTTCCCGAAAGCAGGGTTTGATTGGCCCGGACCACTCGCTGTGCCCGGGTCGCCGGGGACTGAATCCTTGGAGAACGAACGTGAAACAGATCAAAGCCTTCTCGCCAGTAATCGCCGGATGTCAGTGCACGTAAAAAGTGTCGCCGCGAGCCTTCGTAGGCCTGGCGTCGTCTCTTCTCCCAGCGATCCATTTGCACCTGGTTCGCCGGCGTTAATTCTTCATACCGCACCGTGGCGTAATATCCTCCGGTCTCATCATCTCGCCATTCAAATCGTTCGATATACAGGGTCAGCCGGTATCCGAGCGCCCGGTTTTCGACGATGAGCGGCCGGACGCTGCTGGCTTCGAATGATCCCCGCTTTTTGTCCACTTCGAACCGAAGTACTTCCGGATTGACCAGCTGACATCGCCGGGCGTTCGGTCCGGTGCCCAGAAAGATCGTCCGAAATCTGCGGAGATTGGCTTTGCGTTCGGCCGGGTATTCGGCCAACACCTCGATTTCCTCACCCTGGATGGGGCGCGGTTCCAGCCGGAATTTATAGGTGAGATGATCCCCGCTGGCAACTTCGATCTCATACACCTGGAGCTCGTAGCCGATCATGGAAGCAGCCAGCTGGTATTTGCCGGGTGGGACATAGGTTATCCGGAACCGGCCGTTTTCATCAGTGGCGGATCCCAGAGTGGTATTGCTGAAAAAGACGTTCACGTTATGCAAGGGAAAGGAGGTGGAGTCGTCTACCACTGTGCCGGTGATAGTTGCATAATCCCGGGATTGGCCAGCAGCAAAATGAAGCGTAAGCGATACCCAGCAAATACAGACTCCCAGGATCCAACGAAAATGCATGGTTCCTTCTCTCTTACTATTTTCATTGCTGTTGATGGTGGCGAAAGGATGTCAACCATACACATGGAACTGTACGAAGTTCTGAGTTGAGGACTCCCTACTTCAGCCCGCCGTTATGTTCAACGGCGGAGGGGAACACTCCGGGAACGTTCTGGCCACACTCCGGACAACGAGCCTGGTCCAGCGTATTCAGCCGGACACTATGCCAGTTGCGTTGAATCAGTGTCTCCCCGCAATTCGGACAGTAAGTGTTGGCGCTGTCGCTGCGTACATTGCCCACATAGACGTAACGAATTCCGGTATCCAGGGCGACTTGTCTGGCTTTTTCCAAAGTGTCCAGGGGCGTCCGGGGCAGATCCCGCAGTTTGTAATCCGGATGGAAGGCGGTAAAGTGCATCGGCGTGTCCGGCCCCAGATTGTCCAGAACCCATTCACACATCTCAGTGATCTCATGCGTATCGTCATTTAAGGTGGGAATGATCAGTGTGGTCAATTCGATCCACACGCCTTTTTGTTTGAACAGCGTCAGCGCTTCCAGCACCGGTTGTAATTCCGACAGAGTGATTTTTTTATAGAACTCTTCCGAAAACGCTTTGAGATCGACATTGGCCGCGTCAATATTTGCGTACACTTCGTCAATAACTTCGGGGGAAATATAACCGTTGGTGACCATGACATTAAAGAGCCCCCGGGAACGTGCTTCCGCACTCAAATCCTCAACATATTCCGCCCAGATGGTGGGTTCATTGTAGGTGTAGGCCATGCTCATACATTGTTGGCTCTGAGCGGTGTCCACGGCTTTGGAGGCGGTGAAGTCAAATGCCCGGCCGTGATCATACCTCGCCTTCGAAATATCCCAGTTCTGGCAGAATTTGCACCCGATGTTGCAGCCGGCCGTGCCGATGGAGAGAATTGTGGTGCCGGGATAGAAATGAAAGAGCGGCTTTTTTTCAATCGGATCGATATTGATGGCATACGGTTGATTATAGGCCATCTGATAGAGCGTGCCTCCTTCATTTTTCCGGACGAAGCAGAAACCGGGCTGTCCGTCGCCGATCTTACAATGCCGCGGGCAGAGGTAACAATGGACTTTATTGTTGTCGAGTTTTTCGTAATATTTTGCTTCTATCATAACCTGTATCGGTCAGGTCATCCGACGTTTTTTCCGGTAGTGCTTATATAATTTCTGTACTTAACACGCTCCTGTAATGTTCCCATGTCCTCTCCCGTGTGAACGCATGAGTCATGCAAAAGAAATGAGGATCAGCGTCAAGGGAATGTTTCAGCTGACGCTAATCCTCACAGAGGTAAACCAATGCGATGCCATAGGTGAATAACACCAGGGTTACGGTCACCCACTCTCAGGCTTTACCCTTCTTCTTTCTTCTGTTTGTCCTCGGTGTATTTCTTAATAAACGGCTCGAACAGATCAACGGGAATCGGGAACAGGGTGGTGCTATTATTTTCGGAGGCCACATCCGTGAGAGTTTGCAGAAAACGCAGCTGCATGGCCATAGGATGATCTCCGATGACGGAGGCGGCTTCCATTAAGCGATTCGCAGCCTGGTATTCCCCTTCGGCGTTGATGACTTTTGCCCGGCGCTCACGTTCCGCCTCGGCCTGGCGCGCCATGGCCCGTTGCATTTCCTTGGGAAGATCAACATGTTTGATTTCTACATTACTGATCTTAATGCCCCATGGATCGGTATATCGGTCGATAATTTCCTGCAGGCTTTTATTGATTTTATCGCGCTCTGCAAGCAGCTCGTCCAGATCGTGCCTTCCGAGGATACTCCGCAGAGTGGTCTGCGCCAGCTGGGAAGTGGCGTAGATGTATTCTTCCACTTCCACCACCGCTTTATTCGGATCCAGCACCCGGAAATAAATGACGGCATTCACCGTCACAGAGACATTATCTTTGGTGATAATATCCTGAGGTGGCACGTCCATCACCAACGTTCGCAGGCTCACTTTTATCATCCGATCAACAATCGGAATTAACAGAATGATACCCGGACCTTTTGATGTAATCAGACGTCCCAGTCGAAAAATTACCCCGCGTTCATATTCGCGCAGGATGCGGATAGCCGAGGCTAAAATAAGAAGTAGTACCGCTATCACCGGGATGAAAAAGTTCATGTGTTGCCTCCTTGTGCTAGGATTTTCGGTTGTTTAAGGGATCTGACGGTCGCTGTTGTTTTCCTATTGATGTGATGAATAGGGGACAACCTCCAGTTTCATCTGCTGTTTCCCGACCACTTTCACCCGGCTGCCGGCTGGTATCGGTTGATCACTGAATGCACTCCAGGTTTCCCCGTGCACCGAGATGGTTCCCGTATGGTGGATGGAGGTGTCGGCAATGCCGATTTCGCCCACCAGTCCTTCCACACCGGTGGTGGGTTTACTTTTTTGTGCTTTCAATGCCAGGCCGATAGCAAAGACGAAAAACAGCGCTGTGGTGAGGACGACCGGAATAATCACTGACCAGGTGACTCTGAAAAAAGGTTCCGGTGTATCCACCAGCATGAGAGACCCGATCGTCATGGAAAAAATACCTCCGATGGTTAACAAGCCAAAACTTGGGATCTGCGTTTCAGCAATAAAGAGAATGATTGCCAGGATAATAAGTGCAACACCGGCGTAATTGATAGGGAGCACCTGGAATGCGAAAAAGGCAAGAATCAGAAAGATTGCCCCCACCACTCCCGGGAAAATGGTTCCCGGGTTACTCAATTCAAAGAATAATCCGTAAAAACCCAGGATCATCAGAATGTACGCCACATTGGGATGGCTGATGGCATCCAGGATCTTGAAGCGCAGATTTTTTTCGTAGGTCACAACCTGGGGAGTACCGGTGGAAATGACCGTGGGGCCGGAAGCAACGGTAACCGTATCGCCATCGATTTGTCGCAGCAGTGAATCCAGTGTGGGAGCAATGTAGTCGATTACGTTTAACTCCAGCGCCTCGGTTTCCGTGATATTTGCTGCTTCCCGTACCGCTTTTTCCGCCCATTCGGCATTTCGGCCTCGCTGGTCAGCCAGTGTCTTAATCTGGGCAATAGCATCGTTCATGACTTTTCGCATCATGGTTTCGTTCTGGGTGGTATCCTGCTGGCCGGTGCCGGGGGTTCCCCCGCCCAGCGTCACCGGAGAGGCCGAGCCGACATTTGTGCCGGGTGCCATGGCGAAGATATGGGCCGCATACGAGATAAATACACCAGCCGAAGCACACTGGGCTCCGCTGGGAGCAACATACATCACCACCGGAATTTCCGCTCCTAACTCAGACTTGATAATTGACCGCATGGCCTGCATCAATCCACCCGGGGTATCCAGCCGGATGACCAGCACCTCCGCCCCCTCTTTCTCCGCCCGGCGTAACTCGTAATCAATATAATCTGCGGTCACGGGACTGATAACCCCTTCCACAGTAATAATATGAATCCGTTGTTGTTGCGCAGAAACACTCGAAGTGGCAACAGAAACCACTGCGGCAGTGAGAAGCAAAGATACGATAATCCGTCGAACAGACATGGCAATTCCTTACAAGATAAACACTCTTGTTGAATATATGGGACGAACATTCATCACACAAGAGATTTGATGTGAAACACCTTCCGCCGAATTCGGGACGTATCCGGAAATGGAGGGATGCATTCCGCCCGCCAGCACATACAGATCCGGATCCATGGTACTCTATTATACCGGCTGGAACAGGCCGGTTCGAGTGTTTTCTTATGCAGCGAACTCTCGTTTGAATGCCGTATTCTTGCAGTTACTGCAGGGAGGAATGCGGCCGCTCTTTTTAAAATTCATCGATTTTCCGCATTCGGTACACACAAATCGCCCGGGGCCTGCCACTTCTCCCGTATGATAGGTGAGCTGCTCATCAACTTTTTCGTCTACCACGTTTGCAAAATCTTTAATCGATTTGGTCAGACGGCCCAGAAAATCCAGACTGGTATTCGCCACCTGTTGAAAGCTTTCGGATTGTAAAAAGGAATCTTTCTGCTGATTGGCGGCCCGGACTAAATTCTGCCAGTCTTTGCGCACAGCGTCAATCGCACGATCTATTTCCTGCCGGGTGAACTCGGATGCTTCATTCAGGGAAGAGCCCGCCGAGCGTAACGCTCGATCAAATTCCTGTCTGGTGAGTTCGGATGTGCTGCTTAATATGCCACGAAGATTCTCTAAAATGTGATCATACGCTTCGGTGGTTCGTTCCTCTTCTTTGCCTGTGTGTTTGTCAGTCATTGATGCCTCCTTATATTTATTGTTTGCAGCACGCATTGATTTCTTCTGAGAATATTCAACCTAAGTTGAGCGATTTATGGAAATAAATCGCTCAACTTAGGTTCAAGTGATATAGTTAATATATTTCCTTGCTTGCGATTATAAAATAAAAGAATCGATAAAGAATTTCAGGAGGGAACAGAATGATATGAAAAGAATTAAAATGGTAGTTGAAATACGACCGTAATGGTCTTATATTAATTGCGATTGAAATGGTAGTATTTTGAAAATGGAAGAGCAAGATTTATGCTGCGGATGACAAAAAAGACAGAATATGGAATCATCGCAATGAAGCATATCATCTCTCAGCAGGAGCAGGACGGGAAGGGCATGGTGAGCGCTGCAGAGATTGCCAGAACGTTCAATATCCCCAGAGGAATTTTGGGGAAAGTGCTCCAGCAGCTGGCGAGAAAGGGATTAATCAATTCTTCGCAGGGAGTCACTGGCGGGTATACCGTTGCCAGAGCCCCGCGGGAAATCAGTCTGAATGAAGTGGTCAGTGCTATCGAAGGTCCGGTGTCAGTGGTCGAATGTATCACAGACGGGGGCGCCCCGTGTTCTCTGGAGGATTACTGTAATATTCAATCACCGATATTAACCATTCAACGTAACTTGACCGACTATTTTGAAACTATTAGCTTAGCAGATTTATAAACAAAAAGGAGAAATACTTTATGATGGCGAACGGTAGAAATCCGATGCTGGAAATTAAAAACCTCAAAGGCGGAGTCGAGGATTTAGAGATACTCAAGGGAATAAATCTATCTGTTAATGGTGGAGAAATCCACGCCATTATGGGGCCCAACGGATCCGGAAAGAGTACCCTGGCGAACATCCTGATGGGGAATCCCAATTTTGAATTGACAGACGGTGAGATATGGTTTCGCGGAGAATTACTTAACGAGATGGATCCGGACGAGCGGGCCCGGTTGGGGATGTTCCTGGCTTTCCAATATCCCAGTGAGATCCCCGGAGTCAGTATGGATAAATTTCTCCGGGATTCGTATAATGCGGTGAAAAACGATTCCATTTCCGTGGGAAAATTTAACAAAAAGCTTCGACAGAAAATGAAACAGTTAGGAATGGATGAATCCTTTGCCACTCGATATCTCAATGAAGGATTTTCCGGAGGCGAGAAGAAGCGTGGCGAAATGCTCCAATTGGCAGTGATGGAACCGAAGTTAGCTATTCTGGACGAAACGGATTCCGGTCTGGATATTGATGCATTGCAGGTGGTCGCCAATTCGGTGAATCAGATGAAAAATCCGGAAATGGGTGTGGTGGTGATCACGCACTACCAGCGTATTTTAAAGTATCTGGAACCCGATTACGTCTATGTTATGCTCCAGGGCCGCATTGTGGACAGCGGGGATTACTCGCTGGCGGAAAAGCTGGAAGAGAAGGGATACAGCTGGATTCGGGAGAAAGCAGGCCTTGAGCAATGAATGAACGAGAGATGAAAATGATAATAATGCAACCGCAAGGATAAAACAAAAGGATAAAACAATATGACAGTAGCAACCCAGAGTACAGCACGAAAAGAATACGAATACGGCTGGCACAGCGAGCACAAGTATAGATTCAAGGCGCCTCCCGGGTTACGCGAGGACCTGATCGTTGAAATCTCACGCCGGAAAGAGGAACCGGAGTGGATGCTGGAAAAACGGTTGGAAGGATTCCGGGAGTTCATGAAGAAACCCATGCCAACCTGGGGTGGCGACCTCTCCGAGATCGATTTCAATGAAATCATTTACTATCTTCAGCCGGATTATCAGAAAAATGACGGGCAGTCCTGGGATGATGTGCCCGAGGATTTGAAAGATACCTTCGAGCGCATCGGGATCCCGGAGGCCGAACAGAAGTTCCTGGCCGGAGTCTCAAACCAGTTCGATTCGGAATCGGTATACAGCAAGCTGAAAGACTCCTGGCAGAAGCAGGGAGTCTTGTTCTATGATATGGATACCGGTCTGAAGAGGCATCCGGATATCGTGAAGAAATATTTCGGCAAGCTGATTCCACCGTCTGATAATAAGTTTGCCTCTTTGAATACGGCGGCATGGTCCGGTGGCAGTTTCATTTACGTGCCGCCGGGAGCGAAGGTCGGATTGCCGCTCCAGGCCTATTTTCGCATAAACGCTGAGAATGCAGGCCAGTTCGAGCGGACGCTCATCGTGGTTGATGAGGGCGCTGAGGTACATTATATAGAAGGATGCACCAGTCCTTCCTACTCCACCCATGCGCTGCATGCGGCAGTGGTGGAGTTATTTGCGCATGAAAACGCAACCCTCCGGTATACCACACTGCAGAACTGGTACAGCTCGGTGTATAATCTGGTGACCAAGCGCAGCAAGGCTGAGAAAAATGCCAGAGTGGAGTGGATCGATTACAACGGCGGCAGCAAGGTCACCATGAAATACCCGTCGGTGTACCTGGTCGGTGAGGGAGCACATGGTGAGATCCTGTCAATTGCGACCGCACAGGACGGCCAGCACCAGGATACGGGTGGCAAGGCCATCCACGCCGCTCCGAATACGTCTTCGAAGATCACCGCCAAGAGCATCAGTTTCGACGGCGGCCGGACCTCCTATCGCGGGTTGATTAAAGTGTATCCCGGGATGGAGAACTGTAAGTCGAAGATCGAGTGCGATGCCCTGATGATGGGCCCCCGGGCACAGACGGATACGTACCCGTACATGGAGATCGAAGAGGATACGGCCCAGATCGAGCATGAAGCAACCGTATCCAAGATTGGGGAAGAACAGCTGTTTTACCTCATGAGTCGCGGCTTGACCGAAGAGCAGGCTGCCAGTATGATTGTCCACGGTTTCCTGGATGAATTCGAACGGACGCTGCCTATGGAATACGCCGTGGAGTTCAACCGGTTGGTTGACCTGCAGATGGAAGGTTCGGTAGGATAATCTGCTCAAAGGGACAGAATAATTTAATGGAGCAGCGAGAGGGGGAGCACCCGTATTACGGGTGGCTCCTCTTCCTGTGAAGCGGAAACAATAAGAGTGAGATAAAGACGAGGAGTACCATGGGAGGTAATAACGGGTTCGGATTTACGAAAGAACATATGTTGCAGCTTTCCGATACAAAGGATGAACCAACCTGGGTTCGGGAGCGCCGTGAACAGGCCTGGGATGCGTGGCATGTTATCCCAATGCCCACCCAAAAAGATGAAGAATGGCGTCGAACCGATATTTCGGTGATTGACTTCGAACGCTTCCGTCCGTTTATGAAACCCAACGGGCGTGCCGTCGAAAGCGTGGAGCAGCTGCCTGATGCAACGAAATCTTTGATAGAGCATGCCGGAGCAGACGGCGGGTATCTGGTGCAGGGGGATTCCAATGTTCAGCTGACTCAGCTTTCTCAAGAATTGGAGGATCAGGGCGTGATCTTTATGGGGCTGGAAGAGGCGATCGCAAAACACCCTGATCTGGTGAAAGAATATTTGTTTACCAAGGTCATGAGTCCCAGATACAGCAAATTTGCCGCATTGAACGGTGCGTTCTGGAGTGGGGGTGCATTCCTCTACGTGCCGCGGAACGTGGAGGTGAAAATCCCTATACGTGCCTTCTTCAATGTTAATGCTCCGGATCTGGCGATTTTTCAGCATAACCTGATCGTTCTGGATGAAAATGCCTCCGCGGAATTTGTGGAAGTCTGTCAATCCGAAAATGAGGAATACGAGACCTTGAACAGCGGCATCACTGAGATCTTTCTGAACGACAACGCCCGATTGAACTTCACCGCTCTTCAGAATTGGAGTGAAAATGTCTTCGATCTGTCCAACAAACGGGCTTACCTTTCGCGGGACGCCAAGATCACCTGGGTGATTGCCACCTTCGGCGGGAAACTCACCAAGAACCATATCGATAGTATCTGTGATGCGCCCGGCGCGGAAGCGAATGCCCAGGGATTGTACTTTTTGGACGGAAACCAGCATCTGGATGTGGGGGTTCTGTTGAAGTTGAATGCTCCCCACACCCATGCGGATAGTTTCTATAAAGGCGCCCTGAAAGGCAAGAGCCGGTCGGTGTTCCAGGGATTGATCAAGATAGAGAAGGGCGCACAGAACGTCGGTGCGTTCCTGGAAAACAAGAATCTGCTGTTAGCCAGAGGCGCCCGGGCCGATTCGATCCCGGTGCTGGAAATCGAAGCCGATGAGGTGAAAGCTTCTCACGGTGCCACTGTGGGTAGAGTCGACGAAAATCAGATGTTCTATCTGATGAGCCGCGGATTGTCCAGGAAACAGGCAGAACGGGTTCTCATTGCCGGCTTTTTTGAAAATGTGATCAAGCACATCGGTTCTGAGAGCACCAGGAATATGATTCACAGATTGATTGAGCAAAAGATACGGTTATAGAGTAAGGAGCAGGAGTTGTCAGGTAGTATGGCTTGGGTGGAAACAATTTCGGAAAACGAGCTCAATGAGACGGGGACGGCGCAGGTCGTGATGGATGACGGGCAGAGAATTGCCTTGATCCGTATGCAGGATGGAGTGTATGCTATCGATGATACCTGTTCGCATGCGCAGGCCTCTCTGGCAGAAGGTGAGATCGTTGGGGACAATATCAAATGTCCGTTGCACGGCGCCGAATTTGACGTTCGCACCGGAGCAGTCCAATCCTTTCCGGCAGTGGTCGGTGTCGCCAATTATGACACAAAAATTGACAATGGAATAATCTATGTGAACTATGAGGAATAAATTTTGCCCTTACACTCTGGTAAAAATGGGGATATAAACAGAACGTCCAGCCCATTGGATGTGGAGCGTATCCGAAAGGATTTTCCCATCCTGTCCCGGAACGTGCATCCCGGAAAACAGCTGGTATACCTGGATAATGCGGCCACTTCTCAGAAACCACAGATTGTGATTGAGAAACTCTCGGAATATTACAGCCACTCCAATGCCAACGTACATCGCGGGATCCATGTGTTAAGCGAAGAAGCCACCGATGCTTACGAAGGGGCACGCCGAAAAATCCAGCAATTTATCAATGCTGAGTCCCCCCGGAATGTCATTTTCACAAAGGGGGCTACGGAATCCGTCAATCTGGTAGCGAATGCCTGGGGACGAAAGTTCCTCGAACCGGGAGATGAAATTCTGGTGTCCTATATGGAGCACCACAGTAATATGGTGCCCTGGCAGCTCATCGCCCGGGATACCGGCGCATCTATTCGTGGAATCGAGATCACCGACAGCGGACACCTGGATTTAGAGCAGTTTCGCAGCGTCCTGAGTGAGAAAACGAAGATCGTGGCTGTCACGCAGATGTCGAACGTCCTCGGGACACTTAATCCGATGAAAGAGATTGCGGCGCTGGCCCATCAGGCCGGGGCAAAGGTGTTAGTGGACGGGGCGCAGGGTGCTGCACATATGCCCACGGATGTGCGGGACATGGACTGCGATTTCTATGTGTTTTCCGGCCATAAAATGTGCGGACCGACCGGGGTCGGTGTCCTCTATGGGAAAGCTGAATGGCTGGAGGAAATGTATCCGTTTCTGGGCGGAGGTGAGATGATTGAAGAAGTGCATTTGGACTCGTCTACCTACAAGGACCCGCCATGGAAATTCGAAGCCGGGACGCCCAATATCGCCCAGGCGGTGTCGCTGGGCCATGCCATTGATTATCTCCGGAATATCGGTATGGCGGCGATTCACTCCCACGAGAGCGATTTGATGAATTACGCCATGCAACGGATGAGATACTACGATGATATCCAGGTGTACGGTCCGTTGGGAAAGCGGGGAGGTATTGTCTCGTTCACCATGGAAGGGACGCATCCCCACGATATCGCAACCATTGTTGACCGGGAAGGGGTGGCGATCCGGGCCGGCCACCATTGTGCACAGCCGTTGATGCGAAAATTAAAGGTTGGATCTACTGCCCGAATTAGCCTATACTTCTATAATACAACCGAAGAAATTGACATATTTCTGCGGGCGTTGAATAAAGTACGGGAGATTTTCGGGAATGTCGCTAAACGGACTGTATAAAGAAGTTATCCTGGATCATTATCGGGCGCCGCGGCATCGGGGTATTCTCGAAGAACCAACCTTTAAAGAAGGCGGCCATAATCCCAGTTGCGGGGATACGCTGGAAATTTATGTCAGGATTGGCGAGGAGGAGCGCATCAGCGAAATCACATTTGAAGGGCATGGCTGCTCTATCAGCATGGCCTCGTCTTCCATGATGGCCGACCTGATGGAGGAGAAATCCCTGGAAGAAGCCCTCGATCTGGTAAAAATTTTTGAAGGTATGATGGCCGGAGAGGTCGAGTTTCCGGATTCGGACGAGTATCTGGATGTGGTATCACTGAAAGGGGTGGCCGATTTTCCTGTCCGGATGAAATGTGCCACACTTGCCTGGGACACCCTGAAACGCGGCATCCTGGATTACCAAGCCCTGGAAGAACACACCTCCGAGTAACATCATCACTCGCTGATAATATCTCCTTTCCACAGATTCAATTCTGCCTGTCTGCGTTAAATGACCAGTACATCTGCAGCAGTATTCTTATCAGTCGGCCCGCCTCGATGTTCGTTATCGCTGTACCCGGAATACTTAGCCTTCCGGAAACCACGCCACTTACTTGAATTACTTCTTACCAGTGAATAATTTCCAGGCTGTGGAACCGGAGGAAGAGAGTGGTGGCAGTAAAGGTACGAGTCTGTTTAGAAAACGCCCCGAAGATCCCGTGCCGACGGGACAAAGAAACTGGAACCCAAATTGAACGATTTATGGAAATAAATCGCTCAATCGACAAAGAAAATGTACGTGTTCACCTCCCCGAAAACGGCGTCGGGACGTTCCGCACCCAGTCGGTGAAAACACACATTTTCTCAGTCGGGGTTTTCCCTAAGTACAGCGATACTTCGCGAAGCTCGTATCGCTCAACTTAGGTAGAACATATCACTGCCCAACCCTCGCAATAAAGTGTGAAGATGTGTTCTCTCCAGAATAAACATAAGTCAGGGTCAGCATCTTGGATCAG
>CAYPST010000065.1:20372-22607 GCA_964413425.1 uncultured bacterium | reverse complement strand
CGTTTGCGGCGGAGGGCATCGAGATGCTGGCCGCCCTCCGGGCCTCGGATCACGTACAGGAAGGGAAGAAGGTCGACAACCTGGCCGCCACCCAGGAACGGACCGAGGCCTTCCAGAACCTGTACGATAAAGTCAACCGGCTCAACCGGGCCGGCCAGACCATGTTCGAAGGCAACCCGGTGAAGTTGGCCCGCTATCGCAGCCCCTGGTACAAGTATCGTTCCCGGCAGCGTGGAACAGATGGCGAGCCTGACGACACCAAACGCGACGAAGTAGCCGAATAACCTCCGGGACACGGAGGTGTGGTGCATCGTGGCGAACACCGGGTCTGTCCGGGGGGACTCCCCAGTGTGAGTGCCCCCGGCAGGCCCGGTCCCTTTATCAAGTGCTGACAAGTGCTGGCAAGTGCTCACAAGTGCTGGCAAGTGCTGGCAAGAAACACCGGTCGCGCAGTCGGCAATTGGGAGCGGGGGCAAATCAGGCGAGGAATCAAACAGAGAACAGCAGGAGCACCAAGATGCACAATGTTCAAAAACGGCTCGCTTACTTAGTGTAACTTTGTGCAGTCCTTTGTGAAACTTGGTGTTTCTCCTTTTGTCAACACACCAAGACTCTCTCCCATCTCCCCAACGCCGATTCTCTTCCGTCCTTTCTTGTCAGCACTTGTAAGAACTTGTAAGTACTTGTGAGCACTTGCCAGTACTTGTCTTCTCTTTGTGGTCCTTGGTGTTCCTGCTTTCATCTGTGTGCTATTCCAACACCGGCTCCCCCTGGTTGGCCCATCCGTTATCCCAGCGGATGGTGCCGGTGACGCCCTGATAGCCGTTCAAACCCGCAATGGCGTCGCGGATGCCGGCCCGGGTGAGACCGCTTGCATTGAGTGCTTTCAGAAATAATTGCAGAGCATCATAGGTATAGGCGGCAGCCGGAGTGGGAGATTGGTCATATCGTTCCCGGTAGAGGTTTGTGAATCTGGTATACTGCGGGTTATCCCCTGTGCTGAAGGGAAGTACGGAGCGGATTTCACCGTGATAGCGCTCGGTGAATTCCGCCCGCTGAAGCCCGGGAATCCATGGGAGAAACAGTGGAACATCCGGTAATTTTCTGTCCAGAGAAGCGAGCAGTTCCAGGATACCTTCTCTGGGAAGGCGAAGAATAATGGTTCCCGGTTGAAACGAGCGTGCCCGGGCTGCCACACTGTCGAAGTCCACATCGGGAAGGGACAGTTTGAAGTGAAACGCAGGGGATCGACGTGCCCTCCCTAGGTGATTCAGCATTTCTTCCGCGAAGATGCGCCCGTCGTGGTCTGTGGATGTGATCAGTCCCACCTTCTTTAGAGCATGTGGCTGCAGGCCGTCCCGGAGGATAACAGCCGCCTGCTTATCGTCGCCGGGCGGCAGCCGGAACATCCAGGGAATGCGGACATAATTCAGGGTGGGGTCGGCCGAGACCGGCGAGAGCAGCGGCACCCAGGCCTTGGTGACAATTTGCTCTGCGATGTGGGTGAACTCACCGTCCAGGGACCCGATCACCGCCCAGACGCTGTCTTCATACACCAGTCTGATCATCTTTTTCGATCCGGCGCCCCAGGGATTGTCGGACCAGCGCCGGACCAGTCCGAAGGGCACGCCGTGAAATCCGCCTGATGAGTTTACCTGCTCCAGGGCCAGCATGGCGGCATTCCACATGGGAACACCGACCGGGTCATCAGGTCTGTCCGGGGCAAACAATCCGATCCGGACGGTGTCCAGGCGGGCGGGATCCATCACGTCGCCCTTCCACCCGGAAAAGTCCGCCGGGGTATTCAGGATGCTTGCGGGCGGCGCGAGGGGAGAGGAATGGGAGGTGTCCTGTGCCGTTGATACAACGGGAATGATCAGGAGGAGTATAATAAGATTTCGGAGGTGTTTCATGGGGGTAGGTGAGATGTCAGTTGTCAATGTTTTAAGTGAAATGTGAGAAGTGAAACGTGAAAAGTGAAACGTGAAAAGGTCCCGCCCTCTACCCCAAGGGTTGGGGTACCAACAGGTGCATCTGATGAGACTGAGTATTTTTTGGTGAGCCTATTTCTGTTTATTGTGCCTTTTGCCATCTGCCTTCCTGAATTCTTGTCCTCTCGTAGAATGTCTCGTAGAATGTCGAACTGATGAATATCGAATGTCGAATGATGAAGTACACCACCCCCCAGAAATGGGAGGAGATTTCTGCGGTTCGTCATTCGGAATTCGATATTCG